>CAXNEN010000016.1:0-13632 GCA_964201505.1 Opitutales bacterium | reverse complement strand
ACGAACTCGGCATCGAGGCGGCGCGGGTTCTGCGAAGCAAGGAGGCGATTGTTGGGGTCGAGCTCCTTGAGTTCAGAGCGGAGGCTGCTGCTCTGGCGGTAGGTGCGGCTCGTGACCATCAGTCGAACCATCTTCTTTAGGTCCCATCCTTTATCGCGGAACTCAAGGGACAGCCATTCGAGTAATTCCGGGTGAGAAGGCAGTTCCCCTTGGGAACCGAGGTCATCGAGACCAGCGCTGAGGCCGGAGCCATGGAAGATTTGCCAGAGCCGGTTCATCACCGTGCGGGCCGTGATTGGGTTATCCTTGGAGGTGATCCAGTTCGCCAGATCGAGGCGGGTGAGGCGCTGCTGTTCCGTGCTAGTGCGAAGGCCAGGCAGGAACGAAGGCGTCGAGGGCAGGACGACTGGGCCCGTCTCGTCGAGGAAGTTACCGCGAGGCAGCACGCGGACTGTGATTGGCTTGGCGGCCTGGGTGACCATCGACCAAGCGTACCCATCGTATTGGCGGCGGATATTTCCCACGATTGCGCGGGATTTGGCGAGGGCGGTGCGATGGGAGCCTCGAGCGTTCAGATAGACGGCGACAGTCTCTGCTGTGAGGCGTGTTTTCGTGAGGGCCGCGAGGGAAGCTGGGCTGGCCACCTTTAAGGGCTCGTCATGGGAGAGAGGTGAGACGGCGACTTTGAGTGTCAGGGCCGCATTACTTTCAAAGTGAACGACAAACTTCTCGTCAGACTTGATGGTGACGGGTGTATCCAGAAGCCAGACCGCATGGACATCAGCGTCGGGCATTTTAAGCGACCAGCCTGCATTGATATCGGTCTGCTCCACGCTGCTACTGTAGCGAGGTTCGCGATGCGTGGCGTCGGCTAGGTAAACTGCGGCCGAACGTTCCTTGCCCTTAGCGTCGATGATGCCGAAGCGGGCCGTGATGTTGGCGGAGGAGCCGACGGGCAGGGAGCCCTTAGTGATGTCGATGCGAACCGACGCAATCGGGGTGGCGACGGCGTCGAGTGTGATCGCGAAATCTTCGCCTTTAGCCACGCCCTTGGGCATCTTGATCGCTGCACCGTCCGCGAAAGCGATGGGAGCTGGGACGGGGACGGGGGCATTCTGGGCGGCTGGTTTTTTAGCGGTCGAAGTCGTAGCGGTGTTCACCGGCGCTTTTTTAGCGGCCGTGGCCGGAGGCGGGGCGAGTTTATGAAGGAAGGTTCCGGCGGGAGTAGTCAGGCCCAAGGGATTGATCGCCAGGAAGGCCACCATCTCTTTTCGCCATAGCGAAAAGTCCGGGAGATCCTGCAGCGTCGCTAACGTCTGTTCGTAGAAGGCCGATAGTTCACCGCGGAACTGGGACTCTTTTTTGCCTAGATAGGCATTCTTGCTCCGGACTTCGGGGAAGAAGGGGTGATCGTTGCTGACGCCTTTCAATTCGGGTTCGGGCGTATAGTTATATTCCGCGTAGACGCCCCACTGTTTCACGTCGGCGAAGAAAGCCTGTAACGAGTAGAAGTCGGCCGACTTGATTGGGTCGAACTTATGGTCATGGCATTCGGCACAACCGAAAGTGCTACCCAGCCACGCGTTGGAGACGGAGCGCACGCGTTCGGCACCGTATTTTGCGAGATATTCCTTTGCTTGGGCTCCGCCTTCGCGGGTCATCATGTTCAGTCGATTATAGCCGCTGGCGACGAGTTGTTCTTCAGTCGGGTTAGGGAGAAGGTCGCCAGCGAGCTGTTCGCGCGTGAAGGCGTCGAAGGGCTTATTACTGTTGAAGGCGTTGATGATATAGTCGCGGTAAGGGAAGATACGTTGGTTCTGGTCGCCGTGGTAGCCGACCGTGTCGGCGAAGCGGGCGACATCGAGCCACCAGACCGCCATGCGCTCGCCGAAGTGGGAAGAGGCCAGTAGACGGTCGACCTGTCTTTCGTAGGCATCGGCAGATTTGTCGGCCAGGAAGACAGCGGTCTCGGCGGGCGTAGGCGGCAGGCCGGTCAGGTCAAACGAGGCGCGTCGCAGCAGGCGCTCCTTGGAGGCTTCCGCGGAAGGGGTAATCTCCTTGGCGGCAAGCTTAGCGGCGATGAAGGCGTCGATTGGATTCTTGCCTCCAGCAGGCAGGGCGGGGATGACTGGGCGCTCCAGAGGCTTGTAGGCCCAGTGCGGTTCGTACACGGCGCCTTGGGCGACCCAGCGGCGGAAGAGTTCTTTCTGAGCGGCCGTGAGGGTCTTGTGAGACTCCTTTTCGGGCATGATGTCTTCCGCGTCCGTCGAGAAGATACGTTTGATGATCTCGCTCTGTTCTGGCTTGCCGGGTACGATGGCGATTTCACCGCTCTTGCCGGCCTTGAGCGCATCTTCGCGAACGTCTAGGCGGAGACCGCCTTTGCGCGACTTCGGGTCAAACCCGTGACAGTGGAAGCAGGTGTCCGACATGATCGGACGGATGTCGCGGTTAAAGCGGATCGTATCGGCGGTTTCGGCGGCCCCAAGGAGGCCGGCGATAAGCAAGGGGGCGACTAAGGGCAGGACGCGCATGGGGTATCATTAGGACAACCCTGTGACCACGAGGTTTCAATGAATTTCTTAATTTAAAGGCGACTTAGCGGCCAGCGGACTGCTTCGCGATGAAGTTGAGAATCGCGAGGCGGGCTGGATCGTCGAGGTTGCGGATATTGTGCCCGACCGTGCCATGGTCGCGGTCGTCGACGCGGAGTGAATAGGTTTCGGCATGGCCCGACGCCTTCAGCGTCGAGACAAAGAACAAATTCTCCTCGGCACGGCTGAGCATGTCGTTCTGGGCGTAGATGGTGAGGATCGGCGGTAGGGTCTTCCGGATATAGAACGCAGGGGCGGACTCGTCGCTGGTGATGGCATAGCGTGGCTGTCCGCGTTCTTCGCGGACGGTGTAGTGGGTCAGCACTTGGGCGCTGACCTGGGCGATGCCGGCGACGGAGCCGAGAGTGAGGCCGTGGGGCTTGAGACGATTCGGGTCCATGCCGACCAACAAGGCGAGGGTGGCGCCGGCGGAGTGGCCACCGATGAAGACCTTGCGCGGGTCGCCGCCATGTTCGGCGATATGCTTGACCGTCCACGCGAAAGCGGCGGCGGCATCGTCGACGTAGGCGGGGTACTTGGCCTTCGGGCTGAGGCGGTAGTCTGGCGTAACGACCGCGACGCCGGCTTGGGCGAGGCTTTCGCGTATTTCGGCGCAATATTCCGAAACCAGGTCTTTCGATCCTTTTTTGAGTCCGCCGCCATAGAAATAAACGTAGGTAGCGAAGCCCTTGGCGCCGACCGGGATAGTTAAGTCCAGCTTGCAGCGTTCCTGCTCGTAGGGCGTCTGGGAGATGACGTCATCCTTGTAACTGATATCCTTGATGACCTTGGTCTCAATCGCCGCCGTCGTCGAGGTGGCGAGGCACAGCAGCAGGGCGAGGAGGCGCATCAGGCGATGAGTTGCTGGACGATTTTTCCGTGGACGTCAGTGAGGCGGAAGTCGCGCCCGGAACTACGGAAGGTGAACTCTTCGTGATTGAATCCGAGGAGCCTCATGATGGTCGCATGCAGGTCATGCACGTGAACGACGTCTTTCACGGACTTGTATCCAAATTCGTCGGTCTCGCCGTAGACCGTGCCGGCCTTTACGCCGCCCCCGGCCATCCACATGGTGAAGCCGTGGTTGTTGTGGTCGCGGCCGTTAATCTTACCGGCGTTGGAGCCGGGGGCCGGCAGTTCGACGGTTGGGGTGCGGCCGAATTCGCCGCCCCAAATAACGAGGGTCTCATCAAGCATGCCGAGGCGCTTAAGGTCGGTGAGCAGTGCGGCGATCGGCTGGTCGGCTTCCAAGGCGAGGCGCTTATGATTCTTCTCGATGTCGTCGTGGTTGTCCCAGGGCTGGCCATCGCCATGCCAGAGCTGGATAAAGCGCACGCCGCGTTCGGCGAGGCGACGAGCGATGAGGAACTGGCGACCGAGCGTCGTGTCGCCGTACATCGCGCGGTTTTTTTCGGATTCGCGACCGATGTCGAAGGCATCGGTGGCTTCGAGCTGCATGCGGTAGGCCATCTCGAAGGATTGGGCGCGGGCCTCGAGAGCGGCATCCTGCGGGCGGACGGACTGGTGGGAGGCGTTGAGCTTGGCGAGCAGGTCGAGCTGCTGGCGTTGGGCCGGGCGGGAGAGGCCGAAGTTCCGGATGTTCTCGATGAGTTCTTCGACGCTGCGCTTGGAGGTGTCGACGTAGTTGCCTTGGTAGACGCCGGGGAGGAAGCCGCACTGCCAATTTTGCGTCTCCTGAATCGGGAAGCCGCCGGGGCAGAGGGTCATGAAGCCGGGCAGATTCTCGTTCTCCGTGCCGAGGCCGTAGGTGACCCACGAGCCCATCGAGGGACGGACCTGGCGGGCTTCGCCGCAGTTCATCAGCAGCAGGGAGGGCTCGTGATTAGGCACATCCGCCTTCATCGAGCGGATGACGCAGAGGTCGTCGGCGTGCTGGGCGGTCTTGTCGAAGAGTTCGCTGACCTCGAGGCCGCTCTTGCCGTAGCGTTTCCAGGTGAAGGGCGAGCGGAAGGCGGCGCCGGTCTTACGCTCGGTGGCGATGTAGTCGCCCGGGAGCGTCTTACCGTGGTATTTATCGAGGGCGACCTTGCGGTCGAAGGTATCGACCTGAGAAGGGCCGCCGTTGGCGAAAATATGAATCACGCGCTTCGCCTTGCAGGGCAGAGGGGGCTTGCGGGCGGCCAGCGGACGGAGCGGGTCCACCTTAATTTCGGTGCCGCGGAGTTCTTGCTGGAGCAGCGAGGCCATGGCGACGCCGCCGAGGCCCATGCCGATTCGGCGAAGGAACTCACGGCGGGAACCGAGGGAGAGCGGGTCGATGTGTTGCATTAGTCGGCGAAGATGAATTCGTTGCTGGTGAGGAGGACTTGGGCGAACGTGGAAAGGGCTGACTGTCGATCCGGCTTCTTGCCGAATTCGCCGGCGGCGGACGTGAGGATCTCGCCGGTCTTGGCGTCTTTGATGACTGGCGACCAGGCGAAGGCGTCGCTATTGGAACCGATGAAGTTGTCGGCGATGAAGTCGATACTTTCCCCGGCGGCTAACTCGACCTCGGCGAGGTTGACGGGGGCGGAGGATGCCCCCTTGGTGACAACTTCGGCGAGGATGCCCTGGCGCGCAGTGATAATGCGGGCACGCACCCCGTCGCTAGACTTACTGCTCACCACTAGGGAGCCTTCGATGCGGTACTTGCCCGCGCTACCGGCCGTCCAACGACGGATTACCGCAGTGACCTCAGACTTATCGCCGGGGTGTCCGCCCTTGGCAGTGAGAAAGGTGTGCGCGAACTCCTTGTCCGGAATCTTGTCGGTCGGGGCGATGCGATCTTTCGTTAGGACCTTCATCTCGGTAAAGGCGACCGACTTGGTGGTCGGGTTCCAGCCACCGTAACCGTTGTGCCAGACGGCCGGTGCCGGCGCCAGTTCGGCTTCGCGGAGGTAATCGAGCGCGAGGCCGACTTCATCCTTCTTTGGGGCACGACCGAGAACGGAAAGGTAGAGAGCCTTTACCTTTTCTTCACTCGAGGAGAGGGCGGCGACCTTGGCGACGAGCGCTTCGGCTTGGGTTCGCGCGAACGGGTGGTTCATCATCCAGAGTGCCTGCTGCGGGGTGGTGGTCTGGTTGCGCTTCGGGACGTGGTAGTCCGGGTTCGCGAAGTCGAACGTGCGGAAAAATGCGGGGAGGTTCTGGCGATCGATGCTGCCGTAGAGCGTGCGGCGGGGTTCCGAGAAATTCGCTTCGAGATTGAACGGCTGACCGCCGATCTTGGCGGCATCGAGTCGTCCGGCGACGCGCAGCATACTGTCGCGCATGGCCTCGAAATCGAGGCGGCGGCGTTGGGCGCGCCAGCTCAGCTCATTGTCGGGGTCCTTGGCCAAGGCTTCGGGGCGCACGTCGACCGTCTGCAGGAAGGTACGGGAGAGCACGATTGAGCGGATGAGCTTCTTCATCGACCATTCGTCCTTCATGAAGGTCGAGGCGAGGTATTCAAGCAGTTCGGGGTTCTTGGGCAGAGGCGTGCGGACGCCGTAGTCGCTCGGCGTCTCGACCAGACTGCGGCCGACGAGTTCGGTCCAGATGCGGTTGGCCATCACGCGGGCGGTGAGGGGGTTCGACTTGCTCGCGATGGCGTTGGCCATGTCGAGTCGTCCGCTGCCTTCGGTGAATTCCTTGACCTTGCCGTCGGTGAGGATGGCAGGGAATTGGCGGGGGACGGTCTTGCCTGGACGGGACGCGCTACCACGAAGGAAGACGACGCCTTTGACTGCCGTGGGTTTGTCTAGCAATACCATCGCGTGGGGCGGGCTCTTCGGGCTGGTGGCCTTGAAACTGGCGACCTGAATCTCGAGGTTGGTGCGGGTGTTACGGTCGGCAACGTTATAGGTGCTGATGAGCGAGGCCGGCGTCATCACGGTCGGCCCTTTGGGATGAAGGATCAGGTCACGCCAGGACTTCCACTCCGCGCGTGTGGCGTTGTCGGCCTTGCGGGCTTCGGAAAGCAGAGCGGCGTAGGTCGCGGTTAGTTCGGCGAGCTTGGTCGGAGTCTTGGCCTGCAGGCGGGCGCGCAGGAGCGGATCGGCGAACTGGGTCGGCTGAGCGAGGAGCGAGGCGATGCGCTTCGGGAACTCCACGTCGGGCACGCCTTGGAGCGACAACCAAGCGCCCCATACGGGGTCCGTCGGCGTCAGCTTCGGCTTCAGCGTGTTCTTCCAGCCGCCGAGCACGGTCGCGTAGAGGTTCGCAGCCTTAGCCTTCTCATTGGCGTCGAGCTTGGTGTTCTTGAAGGACTCTTGGGCGAGGTTGAGGTAAGCCGCGGTCTTCTCCGGCGAGTACGAAAGTTCGTAACGGCTCCGGATGAAGTCATCGAATTTCTTCTGACGGATTGCGAGTTCGGTCTCGAACTCTACGGTCTCCTTGGTGCGCGTGAATGGCTTCAGAGGAGGCAGGTCCTTCGGCTCTTGGCTCGAATTGAAGATCGCGTAGAGCGAGTAATATTCCGCCGTTGGCAGCGGGTCGAACTTATGGTCGTGGCAGCGGGCGCAGGCCATCGTAAGGCCCTGGGTGCCGCGCATGACCACGTCGATGCGGTCGTCGATGATGTCCGGGGTGCTGTTAAGGAAGCGGCGGCCGAGCGTCAGGAAGCCGAGGGCGGCTAGGTCGCGGTTATTCTCGGGGTCCTTGGTAATTTGGTCGGCGGCGAGCTGTAGGCGTAGGAACTGGTCGTACGGCAGATCCTGATTGAACGCGTTCACCACCCAGTCGCGGTAAGTGTAGGCGTAAGGGTAGCGGCGTTCCTCCAGGAAGACATAGCCCTTCGTGTCAGAGTAGCGCGCGACATCGAGCCAGTGGCGGGCCCAGCGTTCGCCGAAGGCCGGCGCGGCAAGCAGGCGATCGACCAGTTTCTCGGTTGCCTGCGGGTCCTTGTCGGCGACGTAGGCGGAGATTTCTTCCGCGGAAGGATTGAACCCCCAGAGAGCGAGCGTGAGGCGGCGGATGATGACTTCGCGCGGAGCCTCTGGATTGAAGTCGAGGCCGGCCGATTTCAGCTTCGCGAGGACGAAGCGGTCGAGCGGCTGACGGACCTTGGCTTCATCGGACGAAGTGATGACGGGGGAAGTGGGAGTCAGGACGGTCTTGAACGCCCAGTGCCTGCTCGGGTCATGCGCGACCGGAGAAGACTCGGTTGGCCACGGCAAGCCTTGGCGAACCCATTCGGTCAGGGCGGCGATCGCCTTGGGCGGAAGCTTTTCGTCTTCGCCCGGCATGGCGTAGACATCTTTTCCTTTGGCGTGGTTGATGGAAAGAATGAGGCGGCTGATATCGGGTTTGCCAGGGACGACGACTGGCCCGAGTTCGCCGCCCTTGAGGATCAGCTCGCGGGAATCAAGACGGAGGCTGGACTTCTGTTTCTTCGGGCCGTGACACTTATAACAATGGTCGGCGAGGACGGGGCGGACCTCCTTTTCGAAGAACTCCAACTGGGCGGCCGTAGGGGTGGGGGCCTGGTCGGCGGCGGACGCCGACAAGGCTATCAAAATGGGGCCAAAGAGAGACCGGAAAGACATCGGAAAAGGATAGGACAGGGCAGGGTGCCCTTGGTTCCTAAAACGTGTTGGCTGTCATCGGGATGTAAAGCCGTTGCTGCCGTTTTTTGACGATTGGTGGTATTACTCAACGGATAGGGTTGAACCGTCGGCAAAAGCTGGTGTCTATGGGATAACCCCTAAGCCCCCCCATGTCCTCCGTATTACGCAAGGCCAACTCCTCCTTGTTGGCCCTTCTTGGCTTCGCCGCACTGGCTTCCGCCGCCGCGCCGAAGCCGGTCGTCGAGTCACCCAGTATGTTAGCCAAGGATAAGGTCCGACTGGTTGACCTCTCGGCTGAACTCAATGGCTCCAAGCAGCTCTTCCTCATGGTCGCCGAGTTAGATGGCAACGCCTGTGACTGGGCTAATTGGATTGATCCTGAGGTCGTCCTGGCGGACGGCACCGTGGTCGACCTCACCCAATTGAAGTGGCGCGACGCCGAGTCGCTGGGACAGACCCGCGTCGGTAAGAACTACGACGGAAAGCCGCTGAAGATTGCCGGCAAGGAATACACCCGCGGCATCGGTACCCATTCCCCCTCCTTCATCGCCTTCGACTTACCCGGACCAGCGAAGTCCTTCCGCGCCAAGGTTGGCATCGATGACGGTGGCGCCATCCGCGGCGGTAAGCCTAGTTCGGCCGATGTGAAGTTCGCCGTCTTCGCCGCCCGCCCCGATAAATATAAACCGGTTGATTTCGAGGCCGGCCCGACGGTCGTGCCGGCCGAACTCTTCACGGTGCCGGAAGGTTTTGAGGTCACCATCTGGGCGACTTCTCCGCAAATTTCCAACCCGACCAACATCGATTTCGACGAGCGCGGTCGCATGTACGTCGCCGAGGGCATCAACTATCGTGGTAAGAAGGGCCGTCGTAAGGAAGGTGACCGTATCGTGGTCCTTGAAGACACCGTCGGTGCCGGTAAGGCCGACAAGGTCACGGTCTTCACTCAGGATGTTAACCTGGAAGCCCCCTTGGGCGTGGCCCATATCGACGGCAAGATCGTCGTTTCCCAGCCGCCGGACCTGATCGTCTACACCGACGTCAATGGTGACGGCGTCTTTGACCCGGCCGTCGACAAGAAAGAAGTGCTGCTCACCGGCTTCAACGGTCGTCAACATGACCACAGCCTGCACAGCGCGACCTTCGGTCCGGATGGCAAATGGAATTTCAACCAAGGCAACATGGGCGCCAATTTCACTGATAAGACTGGCCGTCGCTTCTATATGGGTAGCCCTTACATGCTACAGGATATCGCCGGTCGTCGTAGCGATGACGGCAACATCTGGATTGGTGGCTTCTCCGTGCGCATGAACAGCGACGGCTCCGATCTGAAGATTGTCGGCCACAATTATCGCAACAGCTACGAGCAATCCATCAACTCCTTCGGTGACATGTACCAGAGCGATAACGATGATCCGCCCGCCTGCCGCGTTTCCCTGATTATGGAAGGCGGTAATGCCGGCTTCGCTTCGCTCGACGGTAAGCGTTCCTGGGGTGCCGATAAGCGCCCGGGCCAGACCACCCCGGTCGCCGAATGGCGGCAGGAAGACCCGGACACCATGCCGGCGGGTGACGTCTACGGCGGCGGCTCTCCGACCGGCGTGGCCTTCTACGAGAACGGCGCGCTGGGCGAAAAGTGGAACGGACTACTGCTCGCCTGCGAAGCCGGTAAAAATGTCGTCTTCGGCTACCTGCCGAAGCCCGATGGCGCCGGCATGAAGCTCGAGCGTTTTGACTTCCTGACCTCCAATAAGGAGAAGGAGTGGGCCGGTTCCGACTTCCTCGGTGGCAAGCCGACGGGTGTCCTGAAGACGAAGTTCCGTCCTTCGGACGTCTGCGTCGGTCCGGATGGCGCCATCTATGTCGCTGACTGGTTCGACCCCGGTGTGGGTGGACACGCCACGCGGGATAACGGCGCCTCTGGCACCATCTACCGCATTGCGCCGAAGGGCTTTAAGTCGGTCATCCCGAAGGTTGATCTCGCCTCGGTCGCCGGCCAGATCGCCGCGCTACGCAGTCCTTCCCCGAACGTCCGGGCTGGTGGTTTCAATCGCCTCAAGGCCGCGGGTGACAAGGTCGTCGAGGAAGTCGCCGCCCTGTTGTCCGACGCTAATCCCTATGTCGCATCCCGCGCCGTGTGGTTGCTTGCGCAGCTTGGTCCGAAGGGGGAAGCACTCGTCCGCGAACAGTTGAAGGCCAAGGATGATACGCGCCGTCTAGTGGCCTATCGCGCCTTGCGCGCCGCCGGAAGTGACGTCTTCGCCCTCGCCAGCGCCCATGCCGAAGACGCTTCGCCGGCCATCCGTCGCGAAGTCGCCCTGACCCTGCGCGATTTCAAGACGCCTGAAGCGGTCGCCTTACTCGTGAAGGTGGCTAAACTCTATGACGGTCAGGATCGCGCCTATCTCGAGGCGATTGGTCTCGGAGCAATCGACCGCGAAGCCGCCGTCCATGCCGCCATCGCCAAGGAGATGGCTTCGTCTGCGCTATCCTGGTCGCCGGCTTATGCTGGGCTGACCTGGCGCCTGCATCCGGCGAGCGCCGTGCGCGATTTCCGTGCCCGAATCCTTTCGGGCAAACTGAACGAAGAAGAGCTCAAGCGCGATCTCACCGCCGTGGCCTTTACGCGTAGCGCCGAGGCCGCCGGCACGATGGTCGAACTGTCCCTGAACAAGGCCTTCGCCCAGGTCGAGCTTGCTAAATGGTGGGTCGGTAATCGTAAGGGCAACCTCTGGAAGCCCTTCGATGTCGATGGCATCGTCAAGGCCCGTGGCGGTAACGCCTCAGCTGCCAAACTCGTCGCCAGCGACCTACCCCCGGAGATGCCGGGTGCCAAGGCGCTCGCACCGGTGGAAGCGATTGCCGCTCTCAAGGGTGACGTGGCCAAGGGCAAGCTTTCGGCCGCGGTCTGCTACGCCTGCCACAAGTTCGACGGTAAGGGCATCGACTTCGGCCCGGACCTGACGACCTACGCCAAGCAGCAGTCGCTCGAGACCCTTGTTCTCAACATCGCCCAACCGTCCAGCAACATCTCGCACGGCTTCGAAGGTACGCGCGTCGTGCTCGATGACGGCATGGTGATCACTGGGATGGTCCTGTCGTCCGGCGATCCTCTGATGATCAAGTCCATGGGCGGTCTCGTGCAGTCCATTCCGCGCAATCGCGTTAAGGAAGAGAAGGCTCTGGACCGTTCACTCATGTTCACGCCGGCTCAGATGGGCTTGACGGAGCAGGGCGTCGCTGACTTGGCCGCCTATCTGCGCAGCCTCTGATAACAGGGCTGGGGTTAGGGTCAGGGCTAGGGCACGGGAAATAGGGTCGGGGTCTGCGGACTCCGGCCCTTTCTTTTTTCTGTCCCTGCCCCTGTCTCTGACGCTATGACTCTCCCCATGCGCTCGCCCCTCGTCGCTCTGTTCCTTTCGGTCGGTCTGCTCTTCGGTCAGGCGAAAAAGCCCGCCAAGAAGACGACTGTCGCCGCTCCGGTCGTCGAGGCACCCGGCCAGTGGATCCTTGGCACGATCGGCGTTGGCAAGCAGAAGGACGGCTCGATTGATTCCACGGGACTGAAGGGCTTGGCGATCCGCCTCGGCGACGATGGCAAGAAGGGCATCGCCTACGATCTCGATCTTTGCCGTCCCATCGGCGCGTGGTCCGGCCGTTTCACCACCGAGATGAACCTGATGTCTCGCGGGGATTATCCGACGGCGATGGGTGAAACAATTTTCGTCACGGGCGACTTTGCCGGTTACATGCCAGGTACCGATGCTTCGGCGCTGTCTCCCCGTAAGGGCTTCGGTCCGCTGCCAGTCGATCAGGTTCGCTTTAAGGGATTCCATAACGCTGGTCGCTCCGTCGTCGTCCGCTGGGAACTCGCCGGTGTCGCTATCGACGAGACCGCCGAGGTCGTCACCGCCAATGAGGTCCAGTTTGTCGTGCGCACCTTGGAGATCGCGCCTTCCGCTAAGGGGGTCACCGTTATGCTCGGTAAGTCAGCCGACGCCGCCCGTATCGTCACGTTGGGCGCCAGCAAGGTCGACCAGCTCGACGGTCATGCCGTCGCCCGTATCGATGGCTCTAAGGATGTCACGACGGTCCGCATCGCTTATCTACCGCTGGGCGTGCCTCTCCCGCAGGCTTTCGACACCGACCTGCCGTCCAAGCTGCTCAAGGTCACTAAGACCCTCTGGCCGGAAATCGTCGAGACCGCCGGTAAGCTCTCGGAGAAGGTCGGCGAGCCTTACGTCGTTGACGACGTTGGCCTACCCGTGACCAATCCCTGGAAGGCGCCGATGTTCACGTCGGCCTTCGACTTCCTGCCGGATGGGCGCGCGGTCATCGCCACTTTCCACGGCGACGTCTTCGTCGCCTCCGGCATCGATGACAAACTCGCCAAGGTCACCTGGCGTCGCTTTGCCGCCGGACTTTATCATCCGCTCGGCCTCAAGGTCGTGAACGGCGAGGTAGTCGTCACCTGCCGTGACGGTCTCTGGAAGCTCCGCGACACGGACGGCGATGGCGAGGCGGACAGCTACGACGTCTTCAACTTTGACCTCATGGTCACCAAGAATTTTCACGAGTTCACTTTCGACCTCCAGACGGACCCCGCCGGCAATTTCTACGTCATCAAGGCTGGTCCCGTCCGGAAGGGCGGACGCGGTTTCGACGAGATCTGCGACCACCACGGGGCGCTCCTGAAGATTTCCCCTGATGGGAAGAAGAGCGAGCTCTTCGCTTCGGGCTTCCGAGCTCCCAACGGTATCGGCATCAGCCCTACCGGCCAGCTTACCACCGGCGACAACGAAGGCACCTGGACGCCCATGTGCCGACTCAACTGGGTGAGGCAGGGTGGTTTCTACGGCGTGTCACCGCTAGCGCATCGTGCGACCGAGCCGACCGATTATGACCGCCCCCTCTGCTGGTTCCCCAAGAATGTCGACAATTCCAGCGGCGGCCAGGTCTGGGTCACCTCCGACAAGTTTGGTCCGTGGAAGGATCGCCTGCTCCATCTCAGCTACGGGATGTGTTCGATGTACGGCGTCCTGCCTCAGGAAGTAACCTTCAACGGCCAGCCGCAGATGCAGGGCGGGGTGACGCGTTTCAACATCGACTTCGCGAGCGGCGCCATGCGTGCCCGCTTCAATCCTAAGGACGGACAACTCTACGTGACCGGCCTACGAGGTTGGCAGACCACGGCGACGCAGAACGGCTGCTTCCAGCGCGTGCGTTACACGGGAGCTGCGACCCGCATGCCGCTTGCGCTCGCCGCTACGAAGAAGGGCATCAAACTCGACTTCACCTGCGAGGTCGACGCCAAGGCCGCCGCCGATGCCGCTAATTGGAATATCGAAGTCTGGAACTACATCTGGTCCTCGGCCTATGGCTCTCCGGAGATCTCCACCACGGAGACCAAGGTCGCCGCTACCGAGCTCGGCAACGACGGTCGTCTCCAATTCAGCAAGGCACAGATGGCGGAGCGCAAGCACGACTTCCTG
>CAXNEN010000015.1:0-13672 GCA_964201505.1 Opitutales bacterium | reverse complement strand
GACGCCAATCTCCGGGAAGAGTTGGGCGATCTGCTCTTCCATATTGCGATGCACACGCAGATGGCCTCCGAAGCCGGCAAGTTCACTTTCGACGACGTCGCCCGCGAGGTGAACGAAAAGATGATCCGTCGGCATCCGCATGTCTTCGGCGACGGCGTCAAACTCGGAACTTCTGACGCGGTCGTGACGCAGTGGGAGCAGATCAAACTTAAGGAGAAGGGCGCCCAGAAGCCCACCGTCTTCAAGGATCTGCCTCCTTCGCTCAACGCTATCCTGACCGCCCGTGAAGTGTGGAAGCAGGTCCGCAAGAAGCAGCTTGATGCCGGAGCGACGGTCGATGTCGCCCAGGTCGACGGTTTATCGGCAGGACTCACCGAGGAAGCTGCCGGCCGGAAACTCTTCGAACTGATCGCCGCCTGCCGCGATGCCGGCATCGATCCGGACTCGGCTTTGCGGCGGCAGACGGCCAAGGTCGTCGCCGAGGCCGAACTTCGCGCCCCTCAAGGTTGAGCATGGAGCAGGACGACCAGCCCATCACCGTGCATGTCGGCGGACGCCCCGTGCTGGTCTGGCCACGTGTCTCCGCCCGCACCACCCGCGTCAGGTTGTCGGTCAAACCCGGGCCTAAGGTCATCCTCACTTATCCGCCACACGCCTCGCATGCCTCCGCGTTGGCTTTTCTTCGCGACAATCTTCCGTGGTTAGAGCGCGTGCTCACCAAAGCGCGCACCGTCCAGCCATCGCTGATTTCGCATCTCCGCAAGTTTCCGTGGGTCACCCTGGATGACCGCCTGCTAGCGATCGTTATGGAATCGGGAACGCGTGGCAGCATCCGTATCTCTAAGACTGAGGATAAGGTTAATCTCATCATGCCCTCGACCGATCCGGAGTCGGGTGCCGTGCGGGTTATTAGGCGCTTAGCCGAGACTGGCTTGGGCTTGGCCGTCGACCGTCTGAGCAGTAAGTTTGGCGTGACGGTCGAGCAGGTCAGCGTGCGTGATCAAACCACTCGTTGGGGGTCGTGCTCGACGACGGGCGCGCTGTCGCTGAATTGGCGGCTGGTGCTGCTTCCGCCGATGTTACACGATCATGTCATCCTGCATGAGCTTTCCCATCGCCGTCACATGAATCATTCCGATCGTTTCTGGAACCAGTTGGCCGCGTGGGACCCGGATTGGAAGAAGCACGACCGTGAGCTGAACAAGCGTTGGAACGTCATTATGGACCTCGGACGATGAGCCATCATGAAGTAGGGCAATCGCCGGATGAGGTCTTCGATATCGTTGATGAGCGTGATGATGTTGTCGGCCGGGAGTTCCGCCGGGAGATCCATCGGCGTGGCTTGCTCCACCGCGCGATCCATATCTTTTGGCTTCGGGGTGACGGGCAGCTCTGCCTCCAGCGGCGTTCCTATGCCAAGGATAATTGCCCGGGCCTGCTCAGTTCTTCTTGCGCCGGTCATGTCGACTCCGGCGAAGATTACCTTGGCGCCGCCGTCCGCGAACTGCACGAGGAGTTAGGTGTTACCGTGCTACCTGCGGCCTTGCTAGAAATCGACTACGCGCCTTGGCATGTGGACCTCGGAAACGAGTTCGTCCGATCGTATGTCTTGCGCGGAGAGCATCCGACGAAGCTCGCTGAATTCGAGGTAGATTCCCTTCTTTGGCGAACTCCGGCCGAGGTGGAGTCTTGGGCCAAGGCTGAGCCGGCGGTGTTTGCGACCCCGCTGTCCCATTTGCTCCAGAGGCAGGGCGTTCGGCGCGCCTTGGGACTGTCTGCGTAATTGTTTGAACTACCCACAGGTAGATGAGATAGAGGGGTGTGTCCGACGCCCCAAGAGATTATTCCGATACCCCTTCGGTGGTGTCGTGGTATCATTGGGTCTGGGTCGTGCCGATGGCCCTTTTTCTGCGTCTGTGGCTGGCCACGTTGCGTTTTCGTTCAAACGTAGAGCGTTTCGATGACTCGGAGGGTCCGACGGTATTGCTGCTCTGGCACGATAAACTTTTCGTCTCGTCGTGGATTGCAAAACGCTACTTCACGCGTCGGGTGACGGCGCTCATCAGTACCAGCAAGGACGGTGCCTGGCTGGTCGCTTTCTTCAGGTTCATGGGCATCTCTGCGGTCCGGGGGTCTTCTAATCGTCGCGGTGCCGCCGCCTTGATGACCCTGACCCGTTCCATGCGCGCGGGCAATCACACAGGCATCACTCCGGACGGACCGAAGGGGCCCGCCCTTGAGTTTAAGGCGGGCGCGGTGTCTCTCGCCCGCCTGACGCGCAGTCCTTTCGTTGTAATGGGCATACGTTACCATGCATGCTGGCGGATGCGCAGCTGGGATCGGTTCGCGATGCCAGTCCCATTCTCCAAGGTGGAAGTCACCTTGTTGCGAGAGCCCATGCCGGCGGAAGGCGAAGCAGATGAGATCATCTCCGCACGATTGAAGGCCCGCTTGGACGAGACTTCGACCGACCCTGCTTAAACTAGTAGGCCTTGCCTAGTAGTTTCTCGGCGTACTTAGCCAGCAGGTCGGACTCCAGGTTGACCCGCTCTCCCGCCTTCCGACTGGAGAGGTTAGTCACTGCCAACGTGTGCGGGATGACCCAGATACGGAATCCACTAGGAATCATCTCGGCCACCGTCAGGGACATGCCATCGACGGCGATGCAGCCTTTGCGGACGACATGGCGGAGGAGCGATTCGGAGGCATGGATGTCGAGGCGCCAATCCGCTCCGTCTTGACCAAAATAGGCAATTTCGCCGCAACCATCGATGTGACCAGTGACAAAATGTCCACCCATCCGGTCGGTCGGCAGGAGGCTGGGTTCGATGTTGACGATTGAGCCCGGGCGGAGGTCCCCGAGGTTGGTCAGGCGAAGGCTCTCGGCGAGTAGGTCGAAGCTGGCATGCTCTCCTTGAGGGTCGACGACCGTGAGGCAGCATCCGTTGGTGGAGATGCTGTCCCCGGCCTTGGCGGCGGCTAGGAGGGGGTGGGCTATGGTCAGGCGGGCCCCGTCCTTGTCGCGTGGGGTGACGGTTAAGATCTTGGCGGCTCCCTGGACTAACCCTGTGAACATTGGGAAATAAGAAGGGGCCCTTGGAGGCCCCGGAGGTCTTAGTTCTGCTTGCCGTCTTGGGCTCGTTTGGCGCGCTCTTCGTCGTCGAGCTTGGCGCGGACAGCCGCACGCTCTTCCTCTTCGACCTGCTTCATGCGGAATTTCTTGCGTTCGTCTTCTTCGACGGCGTTACGCACTTCGTCTTCGACTTCTTCGGAGGCCTTCTTGAATTCTTTCTTGGCCTTACCGAGGCCACGAGCCAGCTCGGGGAGTTTGGAACCTCCGAAAAGGAGAAGGACAACGAAGAGCACAACCCAGATGACTGGGCCGTCGAGTAGTGCGAGGGGGAGGTTCATGGTTAGATTGCGGTTGCTGTGATTGAGGGAGAGTCAATTATTTGGACAAGTTCAGGTCATGTCAACCCATGTCTCCCATCGTGATGTCTGGTATACTGGACATGTCCAAGGGGTCGGTTTTCGAGCCCAAGTCCTCGATTTAGCCCGTAGCTATGAGGTGACTGGCTATGTCCAGAACCTAGCCGACGGCCGGGTCTACCTCCATGCCGAAGGTGTGCAGACGGAAGTGGAGGGCTTCACCGACCAGATTGCCAAGTCTCTCGACGGGCATATCCGCGGGGAAGAAATTAAGACCTTTTCCGGACTACGTACTAGCCGCGAATTCGCCATCCGCCGATGAGTTCTGCTATCTCCGTCCGTCGCCTCACGAAGGATTTCCAAATCGGTATCCGTGGCCTGAAGCTACGCGCCGTCGACGATCTCTCCTTGGAGATTCCGCGCGGACAGGTCTACGGGTTACTTGGTCCTAACGGATGCGGTAAGAGCACCACATTGAAGGTCGTGCTCGGCCTCGTGTCGGCCACCGCTGGCGAAATTAGTATCCTCGGTCATCCGTCAGCCACCGCCGAGGCCCGCAGTCGCACTGGCTTCCTGCCAGAGGCACCTTACTTCCATAAGTTCCTGAGTGGTCGAGAGCTCGTTACCTATTGTGCTCGCCTCAGCGGGGTCCGCCCGTCCGAGCTCGCCGCCGCCGTCGAGGATGCGCTGGGACTCGCGGCCATGACCGATGCGGCCGATCGCCCAATCGGGACCTATTCCAAAGGCATGCTGCAACGGATCGGCTTTGCGCAGGCCGTCGTGCATGACCCGGAGTTGGTCATCCTGGATGAGCCGACCGCCGGCGTGGATCCCGTCGGTTCAGCCGCCATCGGCCGGATGATCCATGCGATGCGCGACAAGGGGAAAACTGTGGTGCTATGTTCCCATTTGCTCGGGCAGGTCGAGCAGGTCTGTGATCGAGTCGCGATCATGGATCGTGGTAAATTGGTCCTCGAGGGACGCGTCGAAGATGTCCTGGCCCGCCGAGATCGCCATGTGATGACCATTGAAGCCCTGACCCCCGCCGCCCGTGAGGCTGCTGAGGCCGCCCTTGCCGCCCATGGTGCGCGCGTCACTTCTGTCACGCATCCGCGTCGCTCCTTGGAAGACCTTTTCCGTGAGCTCGTCACCGGTAGCCGAGACGCCTAATATGACTCCTTCCTTGCAACGGACCCTCTGGATTTCCCGCGTCACCTTTTTGGAGGCGGTTCGCCAGCGTTTCTTCGCTTTCCTCATGGTCCTGGGCGCCGCCATGGTGCTGTCCTCGGTTTCCTTCCGCGTCTTTGACTTCGGTCATGGCGAGCTCAAGTTTATCGCCGATTTCGGTTTTGGCGGGATGTTCCTGTTTGGCTCGGTGCTTTCGGTGGTGATGACCGCGCAGCTTTTCTTCAGCGAGATCGACAATAAGACCGCTCTGACCTTGCTCGCCAAGCCGCTCAGCCGGTCGGAGTTTCTGCTCGGGAAGTTCTTTGGCGCATGGGCGGTCCTCGGCGTGTTCGTCGTTGTGCTCTCTGGTCTCCTGGGGGTGGTGATGTGGGCGCGGGAGCAGGAGCTCGTGGCCATGGCCGAACAAGCAGGCAAAGTGCCGGTTACCTTCAGCGCAAGCGGCATGGTCCAGTTCGCCTTGCTGCAGTGGCTCCGACTGGGCGTCGTCATCGCCATCGTGCTGACCATCTCCGCCCTGGCGCGGACCTTTCTATTCGCCGTCGTGGTTGGCTCTTTGGCGGTCGTGGCCGGGCAGCTCCAGTGGATCGCGCAGGACGCCGTGCTCAAGCCAACTGGCTCCATACTTTACGGAGCGTTTCTCTGGCTAAGCACTCGCTTACTTCCTAATCTGCAGCAGTTCAACATCGGTGACGCGCTGGTCCTCGGTGCGACGGGCGTTCCCGCTGAGGCCGTGGCAGAAGTCGCCCTCTCGGGTTTGGCGTACATGGTGGCCTATCTTTTTGTTGGCACCCTCGTCTTCCGTAGGAGGGAAATCTGATGCGACGGTATTACGCCCCAGGCCTTGCACTTCTGCTGGTCGTCGGCGCGGGTGCCTTCTCGGAGATTTCGTGGCGGAGCGTTCGCCCCAGTATCCCTGAAATCGGTCGCAAGGAGTTGGAGCCTACGCTCGGCCAAGGAGTGTTGTTGGGTATCCTCGGCGGCCTTCGCACCGTCGTGGCCGACCTCACGTGGATTCGGAGCTACGTCCTCTGGGAGCGCAAGGACCGGCCCGGTTGCGAAGCGCTGATGCGGACGGCCTGCGCACTTGATCCGCACTCGCGTTATTTCTGGGAGAATACCGGTTATGCCATCGGCTTCGACATGGCCCATTGGGAGATTCGCCGAAGAGGTGGCTACGCCAAGGTGCCGGCCGAGACCCAACAACGCATCTTCCAGCAATATGCCCGTCGCGGTATCGACGTGTTGAATGAAGGGATTGGTCACTCAAAAGCCCCGGCGCCTTTGTTGCTGTGCGCGGCGCAGTTGGCCGAGACCAAACTGAAGGATCATGCGCTTTCCGTGCGCTATTACCAAGAGGCCGCAGAGTCCCACGACGCGCCCTGGTTCGCCGCGCGGATTTGCGCCATCATCATGTGGGAGGATGGGCGCAAGGCGGAAGCCTATCGATGGTTTCGGAAGTACTGGACGGAGCGGATGCTGCCAAAGGAGGATGGGTTCCCGGACGATCTAGGTCAGCTACGCGGGATGGAAGCCGGCCTCGGGCTTAAGCCCGAGGAGCGCATTCCCCGGCCAAGTTGGGAGCGTTGATCAGAACGGCTCGTCCGACTTCTTCTCGGCGGGCGCACCTTTGGGGGCACGAGGTTTACGCGGGGGGAACTCGAACCACCAGCCCTTCTGCTTGTCGGCGACAAGGAAGGCTTCGAAAGTACGCTTGGTGCGATTGGAGACGAACTTCTTGAGCCCGGTCTTCCCTTCGTTGAGGAGCTTGCGGACATCGTCGGCCGAGATCGGCGACTTGAGCATCTCGGAGTTGAGGCTGAAGGTCTTCTTGGCGCCGGCTTCCTGGGCCTTGTGCGGGCAAACGCGGTAACCTGCGGTCGGCGTGTGCTGGACGTCCAGGCCGCTGACGGGGCAGGGACCGAGGACGGGCCATTCGGCGTCGAAGGCGTCCGGGTTGCCATCCGCGCCTTCGCGAGGAGGAAAGTAGAGCACAGCCTTGAGTTTGCCGCTCGGGGCCTTGGGCTTGGTCTTGCGGGGGGGCTTGACCGGCGCGGCTACTTCGCCTTCCGCGGCAGGTGCGGTTGCGGTCTCGGTCTTTTCCTCGGTGCCACGAGGTTTGATCGTGTCCGGGTCGACGAGGTCAATGTAGCCGGTGAAGTTCTTGCCCGACTTCATCGAGCGGAAGTCGGAGAAGGGGCCGATGCGGCGTTTCTCGACCAGTTCGACGACTTCGGCCGGCGTGATCGTGTGTCCGTTCATGCCGACGTAGATGGTCAGCTTCGGGCGATCGGTCGTGCCGACCGTGTCCTGGGAGAAGTATTTCTCGCCGTCGGTTTGCAGCGGCTTGCCGTCGGTCGGGGAAAGGACCTGCGGGGCCAGTTCGAGTGAGGGTGGCTTCACGGCGCCCTTTTTCACGATGATCTCAAGGAGCGCCTTGATCTCCTTCATGAACTCGCGCGGCCCCATCTTGCCGTGCTCGATCTGCTTGAGCTTATATTCCCATTCGCCGGTCATCTGGGGCTCCGTGAACACGCCCATCTCCTTGGCATGCAGGAACTGGTGGAGCTGGAAGGCCTTGGCGAGGGGGACGAGCTCTTTACCCTGGCGCTCGATATAGGTCTTCGCCAGGAGTTCTTCGATTGTTGCGGCGCGGGTGGCGGGCGTGCCGAGGCCGCGTTCCTTCATCGCTTCGGCGAGGGCTTCGTCGTCGACGAGTTTACCAGCGTTTTCCATCGCACCGAGGAGCGAGGCTTCGTTGAAGCGAGCAGGCGGTTTGGTCGCATCTTCTTTGACGTCGACGCCGTGGACCTTGGCCTTGGCGGGTGAGCCATCGCCAGGGGCGAGGGCGGGCAGGCTCGCGGAGCCTTCCTTGTCCTTATCTTCCTCGGCTTCGGCTTCTTGGCCCCAGACGGCGCGCCAACCGGCGACGACGAGGACCTTGCCGGTCGTGCGGAAGTTATGTTCACCGACAAGTGTGGTACGGACGGTCTCCTCGAACTCGGCCATCGGGAAGAAGACCGCGACGAAGCGACGCACGACGAGGTCGTAGATCTTCTGCTCGACGTCAGTCAGTCCGTGCGGGACGGTGCCGGTCGGGATGATGGCAAAGTGGTCACTGACCTTCTTATTGTCGAAGACACGGCGACCGGCGGAATCGACCCAGCCGCTGCGCAGGGCTTCCTTGGCGAAGACACCGGCGGGGTGGGCGCCCTCGAGCGACTGGAGAGCCGCCTTGGCGTTCGGAAGATAATCCTCGGGGAGATACTGGGAGTCGGTACGAGGGTAGGTGAGCGCCTTGTGCTTTTCGTACAGGGCCTGGGCGACGCCGAGGGTGGTCTTGGCCGAGAAACCGAAGCGACGATTACCTTCGCGCTGGAGGGTCGTGAGATCGAAGAGTCGGGGGGCGCTTTCTTTCTTCGGCTTGCGCTCGTCGGTGACGATACCGGTCCCGATCTTAATCGATGCTTCGGCCACCTTGCGGGCCTGGGCTTCGTCATAGAATCGTTCGGCTTCCTTGCGGTCGGTGACGCCGGGCACTTGGGCGGCGCCGCGGTAGCCGCCGTTGGAGAGTCCGAAGTCGCCCTCGATTTTCCAGAAGGTCTTCGGGACGAAATTACGGATCTCGAGCTCGCGCTTCACGATGAGCATGAGCGTAGGGGTCTGGACGCGACCGACGGAGAAGACTTCTCGTTTTGCGCCGCCAATGACGATGGTCGAGAACCGGCTCGCGGTCATGCCGACCAGCCAGTCGGCCTGGGAGCGGCAGATGGCCGCATCGAGCAGGCCTTGCTTGGCGGAAGCAGGCAGCAGGTGGTCGAAAGCCTCGGCGATGGCCGTGTTCGTCATGCTCGCCAGCCAGAGGCGCTGGCAGGGTAGTTTGCACTTCGCGAGCTGGTAGACGTAGTGGAAGATGAGTTCACCTTCGCGGCCGGCGTCGCAGGCGTTGACGACCGTACCGACGTCGGGACGGTTGAGGAGCTTCTTCAGCAGTTTATAGCGGTCGCCGTTGTTACGCTCGCTGATGACGGCCTTGAGGATATCGGGGCTAGCGGTACCGTCGAACTTAACTGGGTCGATCGGAAGGTCCTTGAGGGTCCAGCGCTTGAACTTCGGGTCGATGTCATCTGGGTCGACGAGGCG
This sequence comes from Opitutales bacterium, assembly GCA_964201505.1. GTDB lineage: Bacteria > Verrucomicrobiota > Verrucomicrobiia > Opitutales > UBA953 > UBA953. The sequence continues at coordinate 4,915 of CAXNEN010000015.1, read as the reverse complement.
CACCACGTGGCCGATGGAAGAACTGATTACCCACTTCTCGTTCTCGAAGTAGTCGCTGGTGGACTTGGGTACCTTGAGGACCTTAGCCAGATCGGTCGCTACCGAGGGCTTCTCGGCGATGACTAGGATCTTGGAACCGGCGGGGGCGGAAACTTCGTCGGACGACTTGGATGATTTCTTGCGCATGCGTAGGGTGATAACCGAATGTCAAATCCGGTTACATTCCCTGCTCGGCGAAGGAGTCGTCAAGGGCGGCAATCAGGGTGGAAATGGTGGCGTCGGTCTCGTCTCCCATGTTGGAGATACGGAAGGTCTTACCCTTCAGCTTGCCGTAGCCACCGTCGATGACGAGCTTGTGGCGAGACTTCAGGGTCTTGTTGAGGCGCTCGAGGTCGGCGTTGCGGTCGTTCTTGAAGCAGTTGAGACCGCGGGTGCCGAACTGGACTTCCGGCAGGAGCGAGAAGCCTTTAGCCAGGCCCCAGGCGCGCATGCGTTCATTGAGACGGAGGTGGCGGGCGTAGCGGTTTTCGAGGCCTTCAGCTTCGATTTCGAGTAGGCGCTGCTGCAGGCCGTAGAAGAGAGAGATACAGGGAGTCGAAGGGGTCATGCCCTTGACGTGGTTGTCGTGGAACTCGATGAGGTCGAAGTAGTAGCCGCGATCGGGGGATTGCTTGGCGCGTTCGCGGGCGCGTTCGCTGACGGCGAAGATTGCGAGGCCCGGGGGCAGGGCCAGAGCCTTCTGCGAGCCAGTCAGGAAGATGTCGATGCCGAGCTCGTCCTTCTTGATTGGGATAGTCGAGAACGAGCTGACGGTGTCGGCAATCGAGATTACGTCAGGGAACTCGCGGACCACCGCCATGATATCGGTGATCGGCGAGAGGGTGCCGGTGGAGGTCTCGGAGTGGATGAAGGTGATGCAGTCGAACTTGCCGGTGGCAAGGGCCCGGCGAACGGCTTCCGGGTCGATGGGCTTACCCCAGTCGAACTGGAGGGCTTCGGCGTACTTACCGCAGCGCTTGGCAACGTCGTTCCACTTATCGGAAAACGCCCCGTTCATGCAATTGAGCACGCCCTTGCGGCAGACGTTACGCAGGGCGCCTTCCATCACACCCCAGGCGGAGCTGGTGGCGAGATAGACCGGATCCTGGGTATAGAACATGGCCTGCAAGCGAGGCTGCATGTCGTTGTACAGTTTGACGAAGTCGCCCGAGCGGTGCCCGACCATGGGTTTGCCCATGGCTTGGACGATCGAATCGGAGACGGTCAGGGGGCCGGGTATATATAGACGATAGCTCATCGTTGAAAGGTGGTCAGGAGGGAGGTGGGGACTTCGGGGTTCTCGAGGCGGACGATGCGACGGTTACCCTCGGCGAGGGTTGCGGTCCGGGGTTTCCAGTTCGACGCAGCCGACTCTTCCATCTGGGTGAAGGTCATGACCACCAGTAAGTCGCCGGGCTTGCCTAGGTGGGCGGTGGCGCCATTCAGGCAGATCTCCCGGGTCCCCGCGGGGGCAGGGATGGCGTAAGTCTCGAAACGCTCCCCGTTAGCCAGGTTACCGACCAAGATCTTCTCGTAAGGGAGCATGCCGACGAGGGCCATGATCTCGCGATCGATGGCCAAGGAGCCCTCGTAATCGAGCCGGGCCGCGGTGACCTCGGCTCGGAGAAGTTTGGTGCGCAACAGGTGTACGAGCATGGCGCTAGGTCGTCCTTCTCAATCGGGATGGTTGCCTTCGTCAAACAACTTTGCATCAATTCGTCCATGTCCGCGAAGCACCGAGGGTTCTTTTCCTCTCTGGGAGAGGTCGTGGCCAGCTATGCCGTAGACGTAGTCTACGAGCGTCGCAAGGGGCCCGGGGCGACCTTGCTGGGAGGCGTCCTGAAGGTCCTTTCATGGATTTTTGAGGTCTTAGTCCGCCTACGCCTCTGGCTCTATCGCAACCGGCTTTTTCGCGATACACCCCTCGGTTGCAAGGTCGTGGTCGTGGGTAATCTCACTGTCGGTGGCACCGGGAAGACCCCCATCGTGCTCAAGATGGCGCGCGTGCTCACGGCGCGCGGACGTAAAGTCGCCATCCTTTCCCGCGGTTATAAAGGAACTTCCGATTCGATGCTGAAGCGATTCTGGCGCTGGCTGACCCAGGGCAGTCGCCCCGATCCGCTCGTGGTTTCCGACGGCAAGTCGGTCTTGGTCGGCCCGGATGAGGCCGGTGACGAGCCTTACATGCTCGCGCAGAATCTCTGTGGCGAAGGCGTCATCGTCATCGTCGACCGCGACCGAGTCGAGGGAGGCCGGTTCGCACTCCGGCGCTTCGGCGTGGACACGATCCTGCTCGACGACGGCCTCCAGTACCTTCCGCTGCGCGGCCAGATTAATCTGCTCCTCGTCGACAGCCGCGACCCATTTGGTAACGGCTCATTGCTTCCTCGCGGTGTCCTGCGTGAGCCGATTTCCAACCTGAGCCGAGCTTCTTACGTCTTCGTGACCAAGTCCGTCGGCCCGCCAGATCCGGCTCTCGTCAGCCTCATTCGTCGGCACAATGCCAAGGCCGAGATCATTGCCTGCTCGCACCGTGCTTGCGAACTCGTCGAAGTCGACGGACCTAAGCGCCTCCCGATGTCGGACCTCAAAGGCCGCCGAGTCGCAGCCTTCTCGGGCATCGCGACGCCGGAGCGTTTCGAGGAAATCTTACTCAACCATGGCGCGAAGATTGTCGCCAACCGTCGCTTCCTCGACCACCACGCTTTCGTGGACGAAGACCTCGACGAAGTCCTTGATCAAGCCATCCAGGCCAAGGCCGAGATGATCGTCACGACGGAAAAGGACGCGGTCCGCCTACAGGCGCGTTTCCGCCCGCCCATTCCGCTGCTGTTCGTCCGCCTAGAGGTCGAGATCCTCGGCGATGCGGAAGGCTTTAATGCAGCCGTCGAACGAATCTGCTTGGGGCCTTCTATTTCCCCGTCTGTTCGCTGAGGCGGGCTTGAGCGGCCATGGCTGCCAGCTGCAGGAAAGTATCCTGCACTCCCGGTGCGAGTCGTCCCATGGGCTCGCAGCTGACGTATTCTCCGTCGCTGGTAAGAGCCTTGGCATCCCCTTGACGGTCGCGGTAGACGGCGAGGATTTCTTCTTCGACTCGACGACGCACATGGTTGGCACGTAAGGGGAAGACGCATTCGATGCGGCGTTGGAAATTTCGCGGCATCCAGTCAGCGCTGCCCATGAGCAGGATGGGCTGCGCCTCGGCGTTCTCGAAGCGGAACAGTCGGCTGTGTTCAAGGAAGCGACCGAGAAAGCTGCGGACGCGGATATTTTCACTCTTACCCGTGATGCCGGGCTTGAGGCAGCAGATGCCTCGGACCACGAGTTCGATGCGGACGCCCGCCTGGGATGCTTCGTAAAGGGCGTTGATGACCTCAGGGTCTACGAGGCTGTTGACCTTGGCGAAGATCGTCGCGGGCTTGCCAGCCTTGGCGTTCAAGGTCTCGGCCTTGATGAGTTCCACGATGCGTCGCGCCAAGTCGAAGGGAGCGATGAGGAGGTGTTTGAACTTGGGGCCGGCGAGGTTACCGGTCAGGACGTTGAAGAGTAGGCCGACATCGGCCGTGATTTCCGCGTCGCAGGTGAGCAGGGAGAAATCGGTGTAGATACGGGCGGTCTTTGGGTTGTAATTACCGGTGCCGAGGTGGGCATAGCGACGGAGGCCATCCTTTTCCTGACGCACGACGAGACACGCCTTGCAATGGGTTTTGAGGCCAGCGAGGCCGTAAACGACATGGGCGCCGGCCTCCTCGAGCTGGCGGGCCCACTCGATGTTGTTCAATTCGTCAAAACGGGCGCGGAGTTCGACCAGCGCGGTGACCTGCTTGCCGTTGCGGGCCGCTTCCTTGAGTGCTTCGACCACGGGCGAGTCCCCGCTGGTACGGTAAAGGGTCAGTTTAATCGCCACCACTGTCTCATCCTTGGCGGCTTGGCGGATGAAATCGACTACCGGAGAGAAGGATTCGTACGGATGGTGCAGAATGATGTCATGCTCGGCGATGCGTTCGTAGAGCTTGGTCGGTTCCGAGCACTCGGGAGGAATCACCGATACGAAACTCGGGTAAAGGAGTTCGGGTCGGCCGACCATGTCGATCAGGCTTCCGAGGCGGAGCATGTTGACCGGACCAGGGATACGGAACGCGTTGTCTGAAGTAAGATGGATGGAATTCAGGAGCCACTGCATCTCGCCTTCGGGAACGTCGGCTTCGATTTCAAGGCGCACCGGCGCCCCTTTGCGCAGATTGCGAATCTCGTCCTCGATGGCTTCGAGTAGGTTGACGGCTTCTTCTTCATCGTCGACGTAGAGATCGCTGTTGCGTGTGATGCGGAAGGCCCAGGAGCCCTGGAGTTCAAGTCCAGGGAAGAGACGGTGGATGAACAACTGGATGACGTGGCTGAGGAAGGTGAAGCTCTTGCGATCTGCGAGGCTGAGGATACGCGGTAAGATCCGCGGCACCGGGACGACTGCCCGGCGCAGCTCGCCCGAAGTCGGGTCGCGGAGAAGGGCCAGCAGGTAGAGTCCTTTGTTGGTCAGGACGGGGAAGGGGTGCGAAGGATCGATGGCCAGCGGGGTCAGCGCGGGCAGGATGTCGCGATCGAAGCGCGGGGAGAGTTCGTTCCGGGCGCTGTCGCCTAGTTGTTCGCGGGCGAGAACTTCGATGCCGTGGGCGGCAAGTGCGGGTAGCAATTTCTGCCTCCAGCAAAGTTGCTGGGCTTGGACCAAGTCGCGGGTGCGTTGCAGGACGGAGGCGAGGAACTCCTTAGTCGCCGGATAGCTGGCGGACTCTTCCTGCTGCATGATGCCCGCGACGCGGATTTCAAAGAATTCATCGAGGTTCGAACTGACAATCGAGAGAAAGCGGACGCGTTCGAGCAG
>CAXNEN010000014.1:0-14139 GCA_964201505.1 Opitutales bacterium | reverse complement strand
GAAGGCGTGGTCCTCCAGCTCGCGATCATCACCATCACCCTGGTCGCCTGCTCGGTCTACATGCTACGCACCGACTGGCGCTTGACGCTCGCCTGCCTCGCAGTGCTGCCAATCCAGATCTGGTTCGCGATTCGCTTCTCGCGCAAGGTCCGCCCAGCCTACGAGGAAAACCGCGACCTGATGGATCGCATGGTGCTGGGCTTCTCGGAGAACGTGCAAGGTATCCAGGTCGTCAAAGGCTTCGCCCTCGAACCGCGCGTGATGGGTCGCTTCGCCGGCTGGAGCGAAGACATCCGCGTCCAGAAGCGGAAAGTGTTCGGCGAGATTGCTCTCTTCTGGCCCGTCATCGACGGCCTCAATCGCCTCTCCATGGCCATCCTCATCGGTTATGGGGGATGGATGGTCGCGCGGGGTGAAATCGCCTTGGGCACGGGCCTGGTGGCCTTCGCGGGCCTGCTGCAGCAGTTCTCGGCCCAGGTGACCACCCTCGCCGCGGTGGTCGACAACGCCCAGGTCTCACTCGCCGGCGCCAAGCGCATCTTTGAGATCCTCGATACCGACCCGGGCGTCGCGACCGAACCCGGGGCCGCTTCACCCGGACGCTTCCTAGGCCGCGTGGCTTTCGAGAACGTCAGCTTCGAATACCAGGAGAACGCGACGGTGCTGCACGAACTCTCGTTCGCTGCCGAGCCCGGTCAGCGCATCGCCATCGCCGGCGCCACCGGTGCGGGCAAGTCCGCCCTGCTCTCGCTGATTCCCCGCTTCTACGACCCACGCTCCGGACGCGTGACCCTCGACGGCCACGACATCCGCCAGTTACCGCTACCGGAACTCCGCCGGCAGGTGGGCATGGTCTTCCAGGAGAACTTCCTCTTCTCGAACACCATCTCAGCCAACATCGCCTTCGGCCACCCCGACGCCACGCAGGAGCGCATCGAACGCGCGGCCCGCATCGCCGGCGCCCACGCGTTCATCGTGGCGCTACCCGAAGGCTACGAGACCTTCCTCGGCGAAGGCGGCGTCAATCTCTCTGGCGGCCAACGCCAGCGCATCGCGATTGCCCGGGCGCTCCTGCTTGAACCGACCGTGCTCCTGCTTGACGACCCGACTTCGGCGATCGACCCGGAAACCGAGAAGGAGATTATGGAAGCGATGGAAGCGGCGATGGTCGGCCGGACGACCTTCATCGTGGCCCACCGGCTCAGCACGCTGCGCCGGGCTGATTTAATCCTAGTGCTCGACCACGGCCGACTCGTGCAGACGGGTACGCACGCGCAGCTAATGACCCAGGACGGGCATTACCGCCGCGCCATCCTCGTCCAATCAGAAGGCGCCGCCGCATGAGCAAGAATCGCCTCGAAATCGCCGTGCGCCGCCTCCGCCCCGACGAAGAAGACCCGGACCGTCTCCCACTAAGCTGGTCGACCGTCACCCGCCTACTCGCCTTCACCAGCCCACATCGACTGCAGCGCAATACCTTGCTCGGCCTCTGCATCTTCCGCGCGATGGCCTTACCCGGCCTCGCCTGGCTCGTCGGCGTTATCATCAATGGCCCCGTGACGGCGGGCGACGGCCCCGCGACCTTCCGAGCCCTTGCCCTTTTCACGGCCTTCTTCATCGTCGCGGACGTCGCGTTGTACTGGCGCATCCGCCTCGCCCATCAGATTGGTGAGAACGTCCTCCGCGACCTGCGCGACAGGCTGATGGCGCATCTGCTCACGCAGCCGCTCTCATTCTTCCACGCCCGGCGCCACGGCAGCCTGATCAGCCGCATGATCTCGGACATCGAGGCGATGCGTAACGGGATCCAGAATAATTTCTTCATCACCTTCGTGTCGTTAGGGCAGATGACCTCCGCGGCCGCCCTCATGCTGCTCGCCAATCCCCAGCTGTTCCTCGTCCTGCTGGCCATCGTGCCTTGCCTCCTACTGGTCCATGGCTTCTTCCGCGGCAAGATCCTGCACGCCTCACGCGTCCAGCAAGAGACCTTCTCCCGCGTGACGTCGGCGCTCGCCGAGACGGTGCAAGGCATCCGCGTGACGCAGGGCTTCGCCCGCGAGGATACCAATGCCGGCATTTTCACCCGTCTCGTCCGTAGCCTCGCTGATAACGTCGTGAAGACCGCTAGCCTCACGTCGCTCTACCTACCGTTGCTCGAACTCAACGCGCAGGGCTTCATGGCCGCGCTCATCGGCGTCGGCGGCTGGGCGGCGCTTTCCGGTACCGGCACGAGTCTGGGTGACTTGGTGACGTTCTTCTTCCTGGCGGACCTGTTCTTCTCGCCGATTACGATCATCGGGACCCAGCTCTCCGAAGCCACCCTCGCGATGGCCGGCGCAGAACGCTACTTCCGCCTGCTCGACACGCCGCCGGCCTGGACCGACAAACCAACCGCCGCCGAGTGCCCGCCCCTCAAAGGCCACGTGGAGTTTCGCGACATCCACTTCGCTTACATCCCAGACCGCCCAGTGTTGCACGGAATCTCTTTTGTCGCCCAACCGGGGCAAGTTGTGGCACTTGTCGGCCATACCGGCTCCGGCAAGTCCACCATCATCGGGCTGCTGGCGAAGTTCCAGCTGCCGCTTACGGGTGAGGTACTGGTCGACGGCCATGATCTTGCCGATGTCCGCCAGGAGACCCTGCGCCGCCAAATGGGCTTCGTCTTTCAACAGAACTTCCTGTTTGCGGGCACGATTGCGGAAAACGTGAAATCCGCTCGCCCTGACGCGACTGACGAAGAAATCCGCCAAGCCTTCCGGGACCTCGCTTGCCTCGACCTGATCGAAGACCTCCCAGCGGGTATCCACACGCCCTGCTCCGAGAAAGGCCGTGGCCTCTCGATGGGCCAACAGCAACTGGTCGCCTTCGCCCGCGCCCTCATGGCCGACCCGCGCATCCTCGTACTCGACGAAGCCACTAGCGCCGTCGACACGCTGACCGAGGCCCGCCTCCAGGTCGCCCTCGCCCGTCTCATGAAAGGGCGCACCTGCTTCGTGGTCGCGCACCGCCTCAGCACGATCAGGCGGGCGGACCGCGTCCTCGTGCTCGCCGATGGCCGCATCGTCGAACGCGGCACGCATGACGAATTGCTCGCATTGCAAGGACCCTACGCAGGGCTGCACCGCGACTTCCTCAGCTCGACGACCTAAGGTCGCCTACTTCGACGACGGAGCGGCACCGAAGTTCAGACGCCGGGGCTTCCCCTTATCATCGGCCTTCGCCGGCGGCTTCGGATCGACCAAGACCAACGGGAAAGTCGCGGACAAGTTCTGCGTGCGCACGTTGGCATAAAGGTCGCCGACCGGTGACTGACGGAACACCTCGACCTGAAGATTCTGGTAACTGACCTCGGCCGGCTTCTTCAGGACAGCCAAGGATACTTCCAGGTGGACAGCTTGACTGGCGGGGCCACCGGCAAACCTCACGGTCTTATTCGGACCGAGCGTCACGATCGCCAAACAATTCGAATCCTCATGCACAGGGACATTCCAGGTCTCCCCCATCGACAGGTCGGGAGGAAGGATTAGCAATAACCTCCGGACCGGACCGCCGGGGTTCCCGGGATAGACGAGTTTGCGACGCCATAACGGCCAATACCGTCGACCCTGATCATCCATCGCTTCGCTCCCGCCCGGCCCCTCCACGACGAGCATTCGCTCCTTAAGAAAAGCCACTTCGGCGGGCGACAAGACGGCCTGCACCGCGCCCGGCCGGCGAATCGGCCCTTCGTCGGGCGCAACCTCCGTCGACACCAGCAACACGACCTCGATGGGGCCAGCGACGCGTTGGTCGATCCAGGCAATTACGCCATAAGGCACCAAGGTCATAGCAGCCGCGAGGAGCAGTCCACCACCCAAGGCCTTGGAGAACTCAAACCGGGACATTAAGGCCGTCATCAGGGCGGCGCCAGCGAAGCCGGCCGCGTGTACCGAGATGTCGGCGCCGAACGTCCATTGGGCTCTCGCGAAATCATCTTCGTAGCCGAACCAGCGGATCCGGAAGAACATCAGCACGACCCACAGCGTGCCGGCCATCGCACCGATAAGGGGTGCGTATCGCGGGCCGCTCCGTTCATAGACCTTGGTCAGTAGCGCCGATAGTAACGCCGCGAAGAGCCCGCCGAAAAAGGCGTCCTTCAGCGACGCCACGCCCGTCAGGGCGGCGGCGACGACGAGGAACGCCCAAGTGAACCAATAGGTGAGGGCGTAGGTCTTCATTCCCCGACGACGGTGCCCGGAGGCACGATCGCGCCCTTCTTAACGACGATCACGCCGTCACGGACGAACAGGGCGTCGGTCTCCCACTTCTCTGGCAGGCCGGTAGGCGCCAGACGACAGCCAGCTCCGATGCGCGCGTTCTTGTCGATGATAGCATTACGGATGAGACAATTCGGGCCGACGCCGACATCCGGACGACCGAGGGAATTATTCTTGGCGAGGTCCTGCGGACGCTCGAACGAATCGGCGCCCATCATGACGACATTTTCGAGACGAGAGCCACCGCGGATGACCGAGCGCACGCCGATCACGCAGCGGCTCAACTCCGAGTCGTCCACGATCGCGCCATCGGCCATCAGGACACGCTGCGAACGGGCGCCGTTGAGCTTAGCCGGAGGGAGGTAGCGGGCGTGGGTGTAGACCGGGTTCTGACCATCGAAGAAGTCGAACGGGGGTACTGGGTCGGTGAGGGTCAGATTGCACTCCCAGAAGGAACCAACGGTACCAATATCCTCCCAATAGCCGTCGAAGACGTAGGCCATCATGCGTTTCGAGGCAAGGAGGCCGGGGATGACTTCCTTACCGAAGTCAGTCTGGGCCGGATCAGCCAGGGCCTCGCGCATGACCTTGCCGGAGAAGAGGTAGATACCCATCGAGGCCAGGCAGTAGGGCGTGTCTGACTTATCGGAGAGGCGGGCACGCGCAGCGCCACCGAGGACGAGCGAGGAGATAACGGCCAGATCCTTCGGCTTCTCGACGAACTCTACGACGCGAAGGTCGGCGTTGACGCGCATGACGCCGAGGGCGCTGACCTGGTCGGAAGGCATAGCCTTGGCGGCGATGGTCACGTCAGCGGCGTTCTCGATGTGCTGGCGCGCGAGCTCGTCGAAATCGAGACGGTAGAGCTGGTCGCCGGAAAGGATGAGCACGAGGTCCTCGTCCTTGAGGTTGTAGTGGTGGAGGTTCTGGCGGACCGCGTCAGCCGTACCCTGATACCAGGACTCCTTGTCGCCCGTCTGCTCGGCGGCGAGAATGTCGACGAAGCCACGGCCGAAACCATCGAACTTATAAGTCTGCTGGATGTGCTTATGGAGCGACGCCGTATTGAACTGCGTCAGGACGAAAATCTGGTTGAAGCCGGAGTTGAGGCAGTTGCTGATCGGGATGTCGACCAAGCGGTAGTTACTGGCAAGGGGGACGGCTGGCTTGCAGCGGTCCTTAGTCAGGGGATAGAGGCGGGAGCCACGACCGCCCCCCATGATAATGCTGATGACGCGAGGGAGGGAAGGCATGGCGGGAGGCCTACCTTCCCTCCGGTCGCCCCCGCCCTCAAGCGGAAAAGGGCGAATGGCGGCTTGAAGGCAGCACCGTGACAGGGTTGCATCGCCCTCCGCATGGCTTTCGCCTTCCACATTCTCGGCACAAGCAGTTCAGGTAACTGCTCCCTGCTAGAAGCGGGCGGAACGCGCGTGATGCTCGACGCGGGCTTCCAAGGCCCCCGGCTTGAGGCCTCCTTGCAGAAGCTCGGCATCGAGGCACGCGCCCTCGACGCCGTCTTCATCACCCACGAACACTCGGACCATTGCGTCGGCCTCCCTGCCCTGCTCAGGCAGAATCCACTGCTCAAGGTCTTCGCCAACCGTGAGACCGCTCGACGCATGAAGGATACGTTTAAGTCGCAGCCAGACTGGCAGCTCTTTGAGACTGGCACGACCTTTGAATTCAAAGGCCTCCAAGTCACCTCGATTCCGATCCCGCACGACGCCGCCGATCCGGTCGGTTTCGCCTTCGACCTGCCCGCCCATGAAGCGCATCCGGCCAAGCGCCTAACTTGGCTGACCGACCTCGGGCATGCCACCTCCGTCGTGAAGCACCATGTCGCGCTGGCTGATATCTTAGTACTCGAGGCAAACTACGACGACGAGATGCTCGACCTCTCCAAGCGCCCGGCCTCGCTGAAGCAGCGTATCCGCGGCAACTTCGGCCACCTCTCAAACGTCCAGACGAAAGACCTTCTCCTCGGCCTGCGGGAATGGCAGACGACCGAACTCTACCTCGGGCACCTCAGTAAGGAGTGCAACCGCACCGTCATCGTCGACGCCCTGATGAATGAGGTGCGCGACCAAAAAACCGACCTCCGCATCACGGTGGTCGATCCTCTGGAAGATAATCCGGTCAGCCTCTGGTGAGGCTTACTTCTTCGCTGGCACCGGCACTTCGTCGCCGGCGGCAGGCGGAGCGGGGACGGAGCCGTTCGAACGGATTACGGCGCTCTCGGCGACGGACTTGGCGAGACGCTTCACCGCGGCGCCACACGCAGGCGAGGCCGGGTTGAGATCCTGTGCGGAAAGCCAGGCGGTCAGCGCGGCGGCCTCGGCTCCGTCCTTCTCCAGCTTCTCAGCGTGGCCGATGAGCTGGGCGTAGTTGGCGACGAGCGGAGCGATGTCGGAGCGGGTCTTCGCGAGCACGATGTCATCGGACTCAGTCTTATAGGTCTCGACGATGACGTCCCAAGCGAGATAGGGGTTATTCTGCGAGGCCAGCACCGAGGCCTTCTGGATGTTGGCGTCAAGTTCGCCGACGCGGTTCACGACCTTGCGGAGCTTCTCGGAGCGCTCCTTGTCCTGGGCCAGCGCCAAGGCGTATTCTAACTTCTTGTTGAAAATATCGCGCCACTTCGACTCCGTCATGAGGCGGTCGAATTCGGGAATCTTCTGGGCCAACGTATCCTGGCGACCCACGACTTGGTTGGCGAATTCCTTCACACCGGGGTTCTGCGGCCAGATCTTGGCGGCACGCTCCAGAGCGGCCTCGGCCTTGACGTTATCACCTGCCAAGGCGGCACCCTTAGCGGAGAGCAAGGACATGTTCGAGGCGTTCATCGCGTTCGTGACCTTCGAAAGGATGGGGGCACCAGGGAAGTCACGGGCCCGACCGCGGACCTTGTTCACGTAACCTTCGACGTTCCCGAGGTCACGCTCATCGCCCAAGCGCTGCAGTTCGCGGAGATCCCTCCAGAGGGCAAGCATCTCCCGCTTCTTTTCGTAAGGATAGGACATGATCGCCGGCTCGAACTCGCCGAGGAAGAAAGTCTCCTGGAGTCTTTCAAAGGCACCATAGAGCTCGCCCTGCTTCACCAGGTCATCGACCGTCTGGACACCTTTAGAGACGTCCTTGATCGCCTCGCGGGAGAGCATATCGAACGATTCAAGGGTCGGGACGAAGTCGGAGATGGGGAAGAACTCCTTCACTTCCTTGGCGCCGACGACGATGTTCTGGCTACCGCCCTTGAAGAGCACACGGTAGAAAGAACTGGTGATCAGCGAATGGCGGTAGCGGCGAGCCATCAGGAAGGCGACCATCTGAGACTGGAACTCGATCTTCGCCTTGAGGCCGAGGGCGGTCATCTCGGCGTCGCGGGCAATAATCTGCGCCTGGGTACGAGCCTCGTCCTTGACCTTAAAACCGAGCTCGGTGGTGCCGCTGGAGGCCTTGCCAAGCGTCGCTCCCTTGGAATTACCCTGGGGCCGACTCCGGGCATCCGAAGCCTCCTCAATCATGTCGGCACGGTTGATGATGATGCCTTCCTGCATTTTACGCAGGGTCTCCAGCTGGTTCTTGTTCACCTCGATCTGCCGGAATTCCTGCTTCATCACCCAGACCTTCTGGACCTGCGAGGCAATGGTGAGGGAATTGTTGGCGTCGATATCGAATTCGGCCGCCTTAAAGAGTAGATTAAAAGCCTCCTGCTGGTTGCGATAGTAGTTCTCTTGGTTGATCGACTGGGCGGACAGGAGGAGTTGAATCTGGTCGAGGGTAGCGATGTAGCGCTTCATGTCGCCGTTATCGGTCGGCGCGGCGAGGAAGCGCTCGAAGCGGGCGCGGACCGCGCGGGCATTGCCGAGGTTCATCGTCGTGCCCTTCCACTGCATGGAGCCGTTCTCCATGTCCACGGAGTCGCTATTCACGTTGAAGATGCGGTCGGCGCCCCCTTCGGCGGACGAGCTCTTGTAATTGCCGGCGGTACCACCGCTGTTGACCGTACCACCGGGTGGCGGCGCCTGGGCGAAGCCAAGCACAGTCAGCGCGCACCAACCAAAGAGACTGAAGAGAGAGTGACGCATGGAGGAAAGATTAGAAACGTTCGAGGGCTTCGACGACGAGCAGGTCGCGGGTGACGCGCAGCTTGCACTTGAAGCGCTGACCGACCTCGAAGGAGTCCGCCGAGCCGGCGGGGACGAAGACCGGGATACGACCGGCGGGTCGGGTCGGGTCCTTCTCAATGGGCTTCACGGCGAGCACGCGACCGCGCCCTTCGACGAAGGCGAGCTGCTGCTCCACTTGGCAATCAAGACGATACGTGTTACCCTGAAGCGTCGCCCAATCCTTACGATAGGCCTCGACCGAGAAAGGGGTGAGCTCGGCGAATTTGCCGCCGCCGCCCATACGCGGGACCACAATCGCGACGAGAATCACGATTACGACGACCGGGATACCGAGGGCGAAAAAGAGGGGGTTGATTTTGGACATGAAAAAGGGCGAGGTGACCGACACGACACTCTACCCCCCCTTTGGGATTTGTTCCAGCGATTTCCCTTATAAGGGAAATAACGCGGACGAATCAAAGTAGGGTAATCAGCCCAAGCCTTCAGTTCCAGCGCTTCTGCTGGCACCCGTAGACGACGAAACAGAAGCCGACCAACCCCTGGATAAGCAGCACGGCCAACCCTTCGGTGGTGCTGGCCACATAGGCGGTCTGATTGGGCATGCTCGCGGTGTAGGCGTCGTAAAGCGGCTGTCCCATCATCGACTTCATATAACCAGACCAGCCCCAATAGGAATTAATGAAAGGACGGCAAACCCAGGTCAGCGCCGCTGGCAGGGCCAGCACCACCCCCGAAAGAGGCAACTGGAAGCCGACGAGGTAAATGGAGAGCAGCGAGGACTTCTCCGGCGAGGTCAGCATAGCTGAAAAGCCGAGGCAGACGATCGACATCGAGACGCAACTGGCCGCCAGAATCGCCAGCTGCTCCGCCCACGGCCCAGGGAAGTTGCAGATCAGTTTAACGAACAGGCACATCCAAACCCCTTGGAAGATCGCTACGAGCGAGACGAAGACGACCTTGGAGAAGGCGTAGGCCCACGGGCGCAGGCCCGTCATGCGCTCCTTCTCATACAGGATGCGCTCGGCGGAGATCTCTCGTCCTCCGTTATTCGCGCCCATGAGCGTGAGCAGGATGACCTGGAACATCACTAGCCCCGCGGCGAGTCCGGCGAGCTGGGCGTTCGACATCTGCACCTTTAGGGCCTGCTGCACCTCCGCCATGGAAGCTGTATTGCGGTCCATCGGAATCTTCAGGACATCCCACGCACCCTCGAGATTGAAGATGATGACGAGCAGCGGAAACCCGAAGGTGATCGCCAGAGTGAGGCCGAGATAGCCAGTGTCGCGGAAGAAGAGTTTAAGCCGACGAGAAAGCAGCGTCGTGAACTGCGAAACGCCGTCGGGAATCGAAGGTTCGGCCAGCGGCTCAACCTCGGCGGGTGCGCCCACCTTGGCAACGGCGACCTCATAAGAATCCTGCTGTTCGGCCTGTTGGATGGCCCAGCGATCGCGCCAGGTCGCGAGATCGGAAGCATTCAACACCTCATAGAGACGGAGGCCATCGGGGATGCCGAAATAGCCGAGGAGCGCATCCGGTGAGCCCTGGAAGACGACGTCGCCCTGGTAAACGACCGTGACCCAGTCGAACTGGTTTAGCTTGCCGAGATTATGAATGATGCAGACGAAACTCTTGTGGTTCGTCTCGGCGAGGTTGCGCAGCAACGCGAGGATCTGGTCCTCGGATTGAGGATCGAGGCCCGAGGTGACCTCGTCGCAAACCATGCAGGGTGGATCAAGCGTCAGTTCCAGGCCGAGTGAAAGACGACGCAACTGACCCCCGGATAGAGCTGAGACGCGCTTATCGCGATGCGGGGCCAAGCCCGTGACTCCCAAGACGGACTCCAGGCGGCGAGAACGCTCGGCGGCGTCCGGCACGGCCAACTCGAGGGCGTACGCCAAAGATTCGGCGACGGTCAGCTGAGGCTGAGCCGCGGTGAACTGCGGGGCGAAACCGACCTTACCGACGAGGTCTTCGGTACAAGTGATGCGCTGGCCCGCGAGACAAGCTTCGCCGGTCGACGGCAGGATGCCCAGGATGGCCTTCATCAAGGTCGTCTTACCGCAACCCGAAGGCCCGATGACGGCATTGAGGCCGCGAGGAAGGAAGCGGGCGTTGGCGCCGTCGAGGATGACGGGGCCATCGTTACCCGCCTGCACGGTAAGGTTCTGGCAGCTCAGCATCGGTTGTAATCTTGCTTCGGGACCCCTATGGGTAAAGGATTAATGCCATGAGCCCCCAAGCCCTCGCCACCGCCCTGCTCTTGACCGCCGCCCTCGCCCCTCAAGCCGATGCTTTCCAGATGAGCAAGAAGGCTATCCGCAATCAGGGCATCTTTGGCATCAAGGTCGCCAACACGGACATGGCCTTCTACGGCCGCGCGGACGCCATCCTCTCAATCTCCTTCCAAGAGTACACGACGGGCTCCTTCATCGTCGCTGAAGTGGTCATCGACATGAAGGACTCCAACCAGCAACTCCGCATCTATAACACCCGCCCACCCGGCACGGCCGACGTCGCTAATCGCGCCAACCGCGCTAGCGCCGCTAATTCCCAGAACCGCGGACTCGACCCTAAGGATGCGAGCAAACTCCCAATCCCCAGTCCGCTCGCCCTCATCGAATCGAAGGTCAATAATGTGGTCAGCGACAGCACCGGCGACCTCGTCGTCAAGACCTACCCGAACACCACCCACGCCAAGACGGTGGAGATGGTTGTCCTATCCAAGGCCGAGCTGCAGCAACTGTATTCCAAGATGATCACCCTTTACACCGGCTTCGAAGTGGAGGCCGTCGACGGTGCCTCAGTCGAAGGCTCCAACGGAGCCACCGCCGCCGCGACCGCCGCAGGCAGCACGGCCGCCAAGATGAAGATCAATCAAATCGGCGGGGTGCTCTTTACCCTCGAGTAAGTCGGCGTCAGTCCCCACACCCCTATTTTGCGGGGCGAAAAGCCCCCTGCCCTCCTTTCGGGCAAGTCCGGCTTGACCGTACCGAAGGCGTCCGCTTGTGTCCGCCCTTACTCCCATGGCCACCCTCCCTGTTAACCGTATCAAGAAGAAGAACATCATGAGCTATAATGGTGAGCTCTGCATCGTTCTCGAGTGCCTCGTCCGCACCCCCCCGAACAACGCCTCCTACGTCCAGATGGAACTCCGCTCCATCAAGACCGGCGCCAAAATCCCGGTCCGCTGCGGCATCGGAGTCAGCTTCGACGTCTTCGACAACAGCACCAAGTCCCTTGAGATGTCCTATGAGGCCGACGGCAGCTACGTCTTCGTCGATACGAGCACCAACGAGGAATACCACATCTCGGTCGCCTCCCTCGCGGACTCCAAGGAGTTCCTAATCTCGGGCACCTCCTACATGGTCCTCTTCGTCGAAGATAAGCCCATCACGGTCGACCTCCCCCCTTCCGTCATCGTCGAAGTCCTCGAAGCCCCGCCCGCCGTCAAGGGCGACACCGCCGGCAACGTCCAGAAGACGGTTACCTGCGAAAACGGCCTCCAGGTCAACGTCCCGCTCTTCATCAAGCAGGGCGAGAAGATCAAGGTCAGCACCGAGAACAAGGAATACCTCGGTCGCGCCTAAGCCGCCCATCTAGGCGACGCATCGAACCCCGGCCCACCGGGGTTCTTTTTGGGGCAATCGGACCGCCCAGAAGGAGCGTAGACCCGCAGGGATTCGAACCCCGACAAGGAGAACCAAAAACTCCTGTGCTACCATTACACCACGGGTCTGCGCACCCCGACTGAACAGCGACTCATGGGTCGGAGTCAAGCGAGACCAAGGCGGGGTTGACGCTGGGGTTTCTTAGGCTCATTTCCCCTGTATGCCCGCCACCTCCTCCAAGAAGCCGAAGTACCGTCGTATCGTGCTGAAGATCAGCGGCGAAGCCCTCCGCAACGACACGACCGGAGCCTCCATCGACAGCGCCGTTCTCGACCGCCTCGCCGAAGAGCTCCGCTCGATCCAGAAGGTCGGCACTCAAGTCGCGGTCGTCGTCGGCGGTGGCAACATCTTCCGCGGCCTCGCCGGCGCGCGCGCCAACGGCACCGACCGGACCACCGGTGACAACATGGGCATGCTCGCCACGGTCATCAACGGCCTCGCCCTGATGGACCGCCTCGAGAAGGCCGGCCTGGAATGCCGCGTGATGACGGCCATCCCGATGGACCGCATCGCCGAACCGTTCATCCAGCGCCGCGCCACCCGCCACCTCGAACGCGGACGCATCGTCATCTTCGTCGCCGGCACGGGCAACCCTTACTGCACGACCGACTACGCCGCCGCCCTCCGCGCCAACGAAATCGGCGCCGACGCCATCCTCAAGGCCACCAAGGTCGACGGGGTCTACGACAAGGATCCGATGAAGCATAAGGACGCGAAGCGCTACGACCGTGTCTCCCACGCCGAAGCCCTCCAGAAGCGCCTAGGCGTGATGGATGCCGAAGCGTTCTCACTCTGCGAAGCCAATAAGCTCCCGATCATCGTGCTCTCGATGTCCGAAAAGGGCGCCGTGAAGAAGGCGGTACTGGGCCAGCGCATCGGCACGCTCGTCGGTTAATTTTCCAATAACCAACCCCACCCCAACCTATCCCATGGACCTCAAGAAACTCATCGCCGACGGCGCCAACGCCATGAAGAAGGCGGTTGACCACACTTCTCACGAGTTCGCCACGCTGCACACGGGTAAGGCCTCCCCAGGCATGATTGAGAACATCCAGGTTCATATCGAGTCCTACGGCATGACGCAGCGCCTGAAGGATATGGCCGCTATCACCACCCCAGACGCGCAGACGATCGTCGTGCAGCCGTTCGATAAGGGAGTGATGGATGACATCCGCAAGGCCATCATGGCCGCCAACGTCGGCATCAACCCCGTCCCGCAGGGCAACTTCATGCGCTGCCCGGTTCCTTCCCTCTCCGGCGAACGCCGCCTTGAGCTCGCCAAGCGCGCCACGCAGATGGCCGAAGAAGGCAAGGTCCGCGTGCGCAATGCCCGTCGCGACGCCCTCGAACTCCTGAAGAAAGGCAATAAGGACAAGACCGTCACCGATGACGACCTGAAGCGCTCCGAGAAGGAGATTCAGACGCACACCGATAAGTTTACGGCCGAGATTGAGAAGAATCTTAAGGCCAAGGAAACTGACCTGAAGGGTTAATCGGTAGTCTCTGTCCCGTTTCATGAACATTCACGAATACCAAGCCAAAGAACTGTTCGCTCAGTTCGGCGTCGCCGTGCCCAAGGGCGTGGCGGTCACCTCTGCCGCCGAATTTGAAGGCGCGCTCGCCAAGATCGACACCTCCGGTGGCATCATGGTGAAATCCCAGATTCACGCCGGCGGCCGCGGCAAAGGCACCTTTACCGATGGCTTCAAAGGCGGCGTGAAGTTCTCGCCGACCAAAGAAAAGGCCCTCGACAACGCGAAGGCGATGCTCGGCAACACCCTCGTGACCGCGCAGACGGGCGATGCCGGCCGCAAGGTCCAGACGATTTACTTCACCGAAGCCGCCAACCTGGGTAAGCGCCCCGACGGCCGCGACGACGAGTACTACCTCGCCATCCTGCTCGACCGCACGACGTCCTTCCCGGCCATCGTCGCCTCGACCGAAGGCGGCATGGAAATCGAACACGTCGCCCACCACACCCCGGAGAAGATCTTCAAGGTGCAGGTCGACCCGGCCGTCGGCCTCCAGGCCTTCCAAGCCCGCCAGATCGCCTTCGCGCTCGGCTTCTCGGGTGACCTCTTCAAGCAA
>CAXNEN010000013.1:0-14246 GCA_964201505.1 Opitutales bacterium | reverse complement strand
TCCTTGATGCCGAGGCGGTTGAGGCCGGAGGCGGCGAGGTACGACGCATCGGCGTCTCCGTTGGCTAATTTCTTCAGGCGCGTGTCGACATTGCCACGCAGTTCAGTCCACTGCGCCTGCGGGAAGGCGAGGCCGCCCTGCACGCGACGGCGCGGGCTGCCGGTGGCGATGAGCTTCGGGCTGCCGATGTCACTGCGGCGCACGAGCACATCGCGGGGATCTTGGCGCGGTAGGCAGACGGCAATCGCGAGGCCGGCCGGCATCTCGGTCGGAAGATCTTTCGAACTATGGATGGCGAGATCGGCTTCGCCGCGCAGGAGGGCTTGCTCAAGTTCGGCGGTGAAGAGGCCTTTACCGCCCTGCTTCTCGAGCGACCAGCTTGCCTGGCGGTCACCGGTCGTGGTCAGGATGCGGATTTCCGTCGGACGTCCGAGTGCCGCCTGCAGGCGAGCGGCAGCGTCGTGCGACTGCTGGAGGGCCAGCGGGCTGCCGCGGGTGACGATGACGATGGGGCCGGACATGACGAAAGATTAGCTCTGACGGATGAGCCAGAGTACTCCCCAGGCGGCGGGGATGGCGAGGTTACCGACGAGGAGGACGGTGGCGGCGATGCGCAGGAAATCCCAGCGTCGGTTCATGGTGGCCAATACGGCGATGACCGCGCCGCAGAGGGCGGTGGGGATGCCCATGCCGACGCCGACCCAGACCACGCGGTCATAAGGGTCCGAGACCAGGCCGAGGAAGACCTCGCCGCCCCGGTAAGACATCAGCGTCGCCGCGTAAAGGGCGCCGCCAGAGAGGAGCAAAGAGAACGCTTGGACGACGCCATAGGCGCGGGAGTCGTCTTCGGTGAGTTCGTTAGGCACGCCGTTAGCAAAGACTCCCCCCGCCTGACTTCCAAGTTTCAAGTTTCCTGGGGCGGGAATAATCCGTCCCAGGAAGCTTGCTCAGTGGCCGCCAAGGCCTTCGTGCTCCTTGATGTATTCCTGCTTCAGGCCCAGGGCTTCCGGGGCATGCAGGACGAGCATCTTCATGCGCACGTCGGCCGGGACCGTCGACGCCGTGGCCTTGGAGACTACGATCATCAGGATGATCGCTAGCGGCACGGCCCAGATGGCCGGCTGTTCGCAGAGGATGCGCACGAGCGGGTTTGCGACCCAGAAGTCGGCCAGCGACTGCACGGCGTAAACGTCGGACAGCGTGGTGAGGGTAATCGCGCCGAGCGCCATGAGGCCGCCGACGAGCATGCCGGTCGCCGCGCCTTTCATCGTCATGCCGCGCCACCATACGCTCATGAAGAGAAGGGGGAAGTAGCTGGCCGCCGCGATGGCGAAGGCCTGGCCGACGAGGTAGTTGATGTTGAGCTTCTCGACCTGAGTGCCGAGGCCGACGGAGACGACGCCAATAATGACGGCGGCCCACTTGAAGGCCTTGAGGCGTTGCTCCGGGGAGGAGTCGGGCTTGAGCATGCGGCCGTAGATGTCGTGCGCGAGGGCGCTGGACATGGAGACGAGCAGTCCGGAGAAGGTGGACATGAACGCGGCGAAGGCGCCGGCGCACGTGATGCCCGAGAGGACGGAGCCGAGGAGCGGGTAGTCGCGGCCGGCGAGCAGCGTGGGCAGCTCGAGCACGACCTTGTCGGTACCCTTCGAGCCGATGGCGTCATAGAGTTCCGGCATGAGCGAGCGGCCGATAACGCCGTAGACGGGCGGAAAGACATAGAAGACGCCGATCAGGATCATGACCCACATCGTGGTGCGCTTCGCGGCGACGCCGTCCGGGTTGGTGTAGAAGCGGACGAGGATGTGCGGTAGGCCAGCGGTGCCGCAGACGAGCGCGATGATCAGCGAGTAGGTGTAGAGGAGAGAGTAGGGCTTCTTGTTCGCTTCGAGCGCGGCCTTTTCTTCGGGGGTCTTGGCGGCCTTGATGGCGTTGTCGACGGCCTTGGTGGTGAGGCTGCCGAACGGCGCAATCCACTGTTCGTCCTTGGGGGCCTTGGCTGTGAGGGCCTTGCGCTCGATACCCGCGGGGGCGGCGGCGACGGTTTCTTGGGCGGTCTTATTGGCTTCAAGGTGCTGCTGATAATGGCCGACGATGGAGGCCAGTACGAAGATCGGGATAGTGATGGCGAAGACCTTGAGCCAATACTGGAAGGCCTGGACGAGCGTGATGCCCTTCATGCCACCGAGCGAGACGTTGAGGGTGATGACCGCGCCGACGACGATGACGCCGACAGAGTAGTGCAGGCCGGGGAAGATGTAGGCGAGCGTGGTGCCGGCGCCTTTCATCTGGGGCATGGTGTAGAAGAAGCCGATGAAGAGGACGAAGCAGACGGCGATCTTGCGGAACACCGGCGAGTCATAGCGGCCTTCGGCGAAGTCCGGAATGGTGTAGGCGCCGAAGCGACGCAGCGGGCCGGCGATGAAGAGCAGCAGGAACAGGTAGCCGCAGGCGTAGCACACGGGATACCAGAGCGCGTCGTAGCCGTTGAGCATCACCATGCCGGCGACGCCCATGAAGGAGGCGGCGGAGAGGTATTCGCCCGAGATGGCGGAGGCGTTCCAGCCGACGGAGACCGAGCGGCCCGCGACGAAGAAGTCGCCGGCGCTCTTGGACTTGCCGGCGGTCCAGAAGCCCATGCCGACGGTGATGACGACGGTGAGGAGGGAGCAGATGGCGATCCAGGGATCGATGCCGGCGGCGGCGAGGAGGGCGTTCATGCTACTTGGTCAGGCCGTCCTGGGCGGCTTTGGCTTCGGCGTCCTCGAGCGCGATGGAGCGCTTAATGAAGACGAAGGAGATCACCCACACGAAGGGGAAGAAGAGCACGCCGAGGATCAGCCACGTGAGCGTGAAGCCGAACACGCGCTGGGCCATGAAGGCCGGCTGGAAGTAGTTCAGCAAGGGTAGGGCGACGAGCGCGACGACGAAGCAGAGGGCGCAGGCGATGGAGAGCTTCAGCTGGTCGCGCATCAGGCGCGCCAGGAACGCATCCGAATGGATGGCATCTGGGGTGGAGGAGGACTCGCTCATGGGGGTGGCAGTAGTCCGTGCAATTATCCGCGGACTGCAAACCCGATGATTTCCCCTTGTGTTTTCTTTTTGCAACTATATTGCAATAAGGAAACCCCGCCGATGAGCCGCTTTCGCACCGCTTTTCTCCTCGCCGCCGCCACGCTCACCGTCTCCGCGCAAGAGCCCGCCCCGCAAAAGCTCAAGCCTGTCGTAATCAAGGGCTCGGCTATCGGCGGCGAAATCACCGCGGTGACGCCCTCCTCGCCGCCACCGGTCATTCCGAGCTCAAGACTGATGCGGTCACAATCTCGGTCGACCGCGCGGGCCAGGTGTTCGTCGACCGCACGGCCGCCACCTTGCCTGACCTCCGCCAGACGCTACTCTCCCGTGTCAAAGCCAACGCCGGGGTGGCGGTCTATATCGCTGGCGACGCCGACACCCCGCACGGCCGCATGATTGATGTGCTCGATTTCGTCCGCAGTGCCGGCGTCCAGAAGGTTGCCTTCACCGTCAAGGCCGCCGCCCGATGAGTTTCCGCTGGCCGCTCGTCCTCGCCGCTCTCTGCGTGGTGCTCTCGGTCTTCTGTGCTTCGCAGTGGGTCCGCGAATCCGAGCTTCGGGCCGAGCTCCGGTCTGCCCGCGTGGCCGAACGGGAACTGCGCGAGCAATCCGCCGAAGCCCGTCGCCTCGGCGAGACCTATGCGGGCGAGATTCGTCGGCTCGACGGGCGGGTCGGTGAGCTGAAGCGTGCCGAGGAAGCCGTCCGCAAGGAATTATCCGACTCCGCCGCCGCACTGGCCTCGGCCCGGCAGGCCGCCGCCGCACTCGCGCCGCTCCGCGCCGCTGTGGCAAAGCAGAACGACGCTATCCGCCTTCAGAATGCCGTGGTCACGAAGCAAAACGACGCCATCCGCTCCCAGAACGAGAGCCTGCGCAAGCTCGTTGCCGAGCGTGATGAGGTCGTGCGCCTACTCAACGAACGCACCGAGCTGTTGAATAAACTCAACGCCGGGCCCGCGAAGTAAACGGGCACGAAAAAGGGCCGACTTGCGTCGGCCCTTCGTTTTCCGGTTTCCCGGCGACCTTTACTTGGTCGTGTACTCGGCCTGGGCGCCGCGGATGTTGCGCTTCTGGACCCAGGGCATGAGGGCGCGGAGACGCTGGCCGGTCTTTTCGATCGGGTGGTTCTCGCCCTTCTTGAGGAGCTTGGTGTAGTTCTTGAGGCCGCCCTTATATTCCTTGACCCACTGGGCGGTGAACTTGCCGGACTGGATTTCCTTGAGGATGTCACGCATGGCCTTGCGGGACGAGCTGTTGATCACGCGGGGACCACGGGTGATGTCGCCGTACTTGGCGGTCTCGGAGATCGAGAAGCGCATGCCGGAGATGCCGGACTCGACCATGAGGTCGACGATGAGCTTCAGTTCGTGGAGGCACTCGAAGTAGGCCATCTCGGGCTGGTAGCCAGCTTCGACGAGAGTTTCGTATCCTACCTTGACGAGTTCAGAAGCACCGCCGCAAAGGACGGCCTGTTCGCCGAAGAGGTCGGTTTCGGCTTCTTCCTTAAAGGAGGTCTTGATGACGCCGGCGCGGGTACCACCGATACCCTTGGCCCAGGCGAGGGCGGTCTTGGTGGCCTTACCAGAGATATCCTGCTGGACGGCGATGAGGGCAGGGACGCCCTTACCTTCGACGTACTGGGCGCGGACGACGTGGCCGGGGCCCTTGGGGGCGACCATGGCGATGTCGACGTTCTTGCCGGGCTTGATCAGCTTGTAGTGGATCGAGAGGCCGTGGATGAAGAGGACGGTCTTACCACCCTTGCCGAGGTTAGGAGCGATGTCCTTCTCCCAGACGGAAGCCTGCTTCATGTCGGGGATGCCCACAAGCATGACGTCAGCGCGACGGACGGCTTCGGCGGTCTCATAGACCTTGAAGCCCTTCTTCTTCGCGGCGGCGGCGGACTTGGAACCCTTGTACAGGCCCACGATGACGTTCAGTCCGCTGTCGCGGAGGTTCATCGCGTGGGAATGTCCCTGGGAACCGAAGCCGAGGACGGCGAGGGTCTTGTTCTTGAGGAAGCCGAGATCGGCGTCCTTGTCGGTGTACACTTTGGCAGGCATGGTTTTGGTGGAAGGGGTTACTTGGAGGCCTTCTTGAGGCCGCGGGTCAGGGCGACGGCTCCGGTGCGGGCGGTTTCGATGATACCGAAATGTTCGATGAGATCGAGGAAGGCGGAAATCTTGGTCACGTTACCGGTGAACTCAATGAGGAGGGCGTCGTGGGCGACGTCGACGACCTTGGCGCGGAAGAGGCCGGCGATTTCGAGAATCTCGGTTCGGGTCTTCTTGTCGGACTTCACCTTGACGAGGATGAGCTCGCGAGCGACGTGGTCGACTTCCTCGCGGGAGAAGTCGTTTACGGTGATGACATTGATCAGCTTATCGAGGGCCTTGACGCAGCGATCGAGGGCGGCGTCGTCGGCGACGACGGTCGCAGTGATGCGCGAGTAGGCCGGATCGTGGGTCGGGCCGACGTTAAGAGTCTCGATGTTGAAACCGCGACCGGAGAGCATGCCGGCAACGCGAGCCAGGACGCCGAACTTATTTTCGACGAGGGCGGAGAGCGTGTGCTTCTTCTTAGGGGGCGTCATGGCGGCTTGAGAGTTTAGTGGAAGGGGTGGACGGAGAGGGACTCGAACCCACGACATTCTGCGTGTAAAGCAGACGCTCTAACCAACTGAGCTATCCATCCAGAGGAAGGGTTGGTATAGGGAAGCCCCCCGCCTTTTGTCCACTATGAAAACCGCCCCGCGGGCTTGCCCCGGCCCCGTTAGCCCCGCAATCTGCGGGCAAATGGACTCTGTCCGCCGCCAACGCATCCTGGAAACGCTCCAGTCCCTCGCCCAGCCGGGCCTCGCCAAAGAGGGTCTTTTGGAGTGCATGCGGGTGCTCGATGCAGAAGTGGCCGCCCCGGAATCGGGCCTGCCGGGCGACCTCGATCACTACCTACGCCGCCGCTCATATGAGAAGGCGCTGGTCTTCCTCCAAGGCGGCACGCCGGGTGCGGGGACCTGTGGACGCGGCGCATGAGCGGTAGTCCTTTCGATAAGCTGGACGGCCAAGACCTGCCGCCTGGCCCGCCCTCGAAGCCGGTTGTGCCCGTCGCCAAGGCAAAGCCGAAACTGGGCAAGGTCATCCTGCAATATGAACGCGCCGGCCGCGGTGGTAAGGAAGTGACCATCCTCAAGGGGCTCTGGATCGTGTCGCAGGAGATGCGCATGCGCGAGGCGTTGCTCAAGGAGCTCAAGCGCGCCCTCGGCACCGGCGGTGCCCTCGAAGCCCGCGAGATCGTGCTGCAAGGCGACCGCCGCGATACGGCGAAAGCCTGGCTACTGAAGGAAGGTTTCACGACCAACCTCTGAGCCGCAAAACCACTCGCCTCCGGTCCGTGCGTCGGTAGGGTAGGGCCGTGCCCGACCTGCAGCCCAGTCTCATCCGCCTCGACGGCGACTTCGCGCCCGTGCGCCGCGTGGTCGAGCTACTGCGCGACGCGGGCGGCCGTCCGTTCCTCGTCGGCGGTTGCGTGCGCGATGCGCTGATGCAGGTCCCAGTACTCGATTTTGATATCGAGGTCTATGGTCTCGGCACGCGCCAGGTTGAGGCGGCGCTGCGTAAGGAATTCGGCATCATCACGGTCGGCGCCGCCTTCGGCGTGACGAAGCTCAAGGACTTCCCCATCGATGTCTCGGTACCCCGTCGCGAGAACCGCACGGGCGCCAAGCACACGGATTTCGACGTACAGGCCGACCCTTCGATGACGCCGAAGGACGCCGCGGAACGCCGCGACTTCACGCTCAACGCGATCATGTGGGATCCGTTCACGGGCGAGCTGGTCGATACGTGGGGCGGCGTCGCTGATTTAAAGGCCAAGCGTCTCCGCCATGTCTCAGATAAGTTCGCCGAAGACCCGCTGCGCGTCCTCCGCGCGATGCAGTTCGCCGCGCGCTTCGAATTTTCGGTCGCCCCGGAGACCGTCGCGCTCTGCGCGTCGCTCTCCCAGTCCGATCTCCCGCCGGAACGTCTGATGGAGGAGTGGACGAAGCTCATCCTCCGCGGACGTAAACCGTCGATGGGCTTGGCCTTCCTGAAGGATTGTGGGTGGACTAAGTTCTACCCCGGGCTGCACGCCATCATCGGCGTCCCTCAGGATCCCGAGTGGCATCCCGAAGGTGATGTCTGGAATCATACGCTGCACTGTCTCGATGCTTACGCCCAGGAGCGGATTGGCGACCGCGATGAAGATCTCATCGTGGGCTTGGCGGTTTTGCTGCACGATTTCGGCAAGGCGACGCATACGAAGATCGAACCGCATGACGGACGAATCCATTCTTATGGCCATGAGGAAGCCAGCGTGCCACTCGCCGAAAACTTCCTCGGTCAAATTACCCGCGAGACAAAACTGCTCGAGTCGGTGCTGCCCTTGGTCCGCTGGCATGCCCAGCCGCACGAACTTTTCCGGGCGAAGGCCGGCGATGCGGCCGTCCGCCGTCTCGCCACCAAGGTCGTCCGCATCGATCGTTTGATTCGTGTCGATATCGCTGACCGAAAGGGCCGCCCGCCGCTCTGGCCGGGAGAAGCCTCCCCGCAGGGGATCTGGTTGGTGGAGCGGGCGAAGGCCTTGATGGTCGCCGATTCGGCGCCTAAGCGCATGATCCTCGGCCGCCACCTCATCGCCATGGGCCACAAGCCCGCCGGCTGGTTCTCCCAGGTCCTCGACGAAGCCTTCGAAGCCCAGCTCGACGGCGTCTTCGCCGACGAAGCCGGCGGCCTCGCCTGGCTGACGGAACGCATGGCCAAGGGCGTTGTCTAATTTTCTTACCATGACGCAACCTTCCGCTGGTGTCCCAGAACTTCTCGTCGGTGAGCCCGATTGGACGGCCGTGCTTGCGCGCGTGCTCGCTAATTTCGCCTGCGTCACCGGGACCCTTCATCGCACGGATCCGACCACTGGCCTGCTCGCACTGATGGCTCATCACGGCATCCCGCCGCAGGTGCTGCCGATGCTGCTGCCGAAGATTGACAACATCCCCTTCGGCAAGGGCATCGCGGGATGCGCCGCGCAGCGCAAGGAAGCCGTGCAGCTCTGCAATCTCCAGGAAGATCTCGGCGGCGTCGCCAAGCCCGACGCGCGTAAGACGAACGTCCAAGGCGCACTCGCTGTCCCGATCATCGGCGCTGACGGCAAGGTCATCGGCGTCCTCGGTATCGGGAAGATGCAGCCCTACGAATTCAACGATAGCGAGGTCGCGGACCTGCATGCGGTCGCAGCGCTCATCGCGCCGAAGCTTTAGTCGGTAGTGGTCGGTTTAACTAAGAACTAGGAACGAGGAACTAAGAACGTTGAGCGCCCTGCGCTAACGCTCTTCCGGTCGGCGAGCCCTTCTGCTTGAGCAGGCCTTCGGGCAGGCCGGCGTAGACGAGCTGGCCGCCTTTTTCGCCGCCTTCCGGTCCGAGTTCCATCACCCAGTCCGCCGCGAGGATGACGTCGGCGTGGTGCTCGATCACGATGAGCGTGGCGCCCGCGTCGCGGAGTCGGCCGAGCAGGGCGAGCAGCTTGGCGATATCGTCCCAGTGCAGGCCGGTCGTCGGTTCGTCGAGGACGTAGAGTCGGCCGGAGTGATCGCGGCGCGCCAGTTCGGCGGCGAGCTTGAGACGCTGCGCTTCGCCACCGGAGAGGGTGTTGGCGGCCTGGCCAAGCTTGATGTAACCCAAGCCGACCTCCGCAAGCGTGCGGAGTTTCTCGGCGAGCTTGGGCTGCGCACGGAAGACTTCGGCGGCTTCGTTGACGGAGAGTCCGAGCGCATCGGCGATGCTGAGTCCCTTGAAGCGGACCTCGAGGGTCTCGCGGTTGAAACGGCGGCCGGCACAGCTGGGGCAGTCGACGAACGTCTCGCCAAGGAACTGCATGTCGAGCGCGACGGAGCCTTCGCCGGAGCAGGTCTCGCAGCGGCCGCCGCGCACGTTGAAGCTGAAGCGGCCGGGGCCGTAGCCGCGGGCCTTGGCGAGCGGCAATGCGGCCCAGAGCTCACGCATGAGGTCCATGATGCCGGTGAAGGTCGCGGGGTTCGAACGCGGCGTGCGGCCGATGGGCTCTTGGTCCACGGCGGTGAACGCGGTGATCTGCTCGAGTCCGTCAATGCCGGCGTGACGGCCGGGGACGAACTTGGCGCCGTTGATCTTCCGCGCGGCGGCGGCGGAAAGAATATCGATGGCGAGCGTGCTCTTGCCTGAACCAGAGACACCGCAGATGACGGTGAGTCCGCCAACCGGAAAAGATGCCGTGACGTCCTTGAGGTTGTTCTCGGTGGCTCCTTTGACGGTGAGCTGCGCTTTGCCGGACGCCTTGCGCCTCACGATGCCTTCAAGGGTGGCGCGGCCGGAAAGGTAGGCGCCGGTGCGCGACGTGGCGTGCGCGGCGCAGGCTTTGGGGGTGCCTTCGAAGACGATACGACCGCCGTCGATGCCGGCACCCGGACCCATCTCGATGAGGTGGTCGGCAGCGAGTATCATGTCGCGGTCATGCTCGACCACGAGGACGGTGTTGCCGAGGTCGCGGAGGCCGCGGATCGAACCGATGAGGCGTTGATGGTCGCTCGGGTGCAGTCCGATGCTGGGTTCGTCGAGGACGTAGGTCACGCCGACGAGACCGAGGCCGAGTTGCGTGGCGAGGCGGACGCGTTGGGCTTCGCCGCCGGAGAGCGAACTGCATTCGCGATCGAGGGTGAGGTAATTGAGGCCAGCTTCATTCAGGAACAACAGGCGCTGCTCGAGTCCACGGCGGGCTTCTTCGACTGGCATCACGCCGGGATGCGTGGAGAGTTGCTTGGTGAAGTCCAGCGCGGCCGGAATGGTCATCGCCAGGAACTCGGCCATGGTCTTACCGTTCAGGCGCAACGAAAGGGCGGTTGGGGAGAGGCGTCGCCCTTGGCAGCCAGCGCAGACAGAACCGGCTTGGAACTGCAGCAGGCGCTGGCGCAGTGATTCGCCGGTGGTAGTGCGATACGCGTGTTCAAGCTCGGTGAACATGCCCGTCCAGACGGTCTCGATGAGTTTACGTCCCTTCGGCGGCGGCAGTAGGAACTTTCGCTTCGGGTCGCCGTGGAGGAGCAGCTCGCGCACAGCCTTAGGTAGATCGCGCCACGGCGTCTTGAGGTCGAACGGCACCTGCTCAGCGAGTGTACGCGTGATGGCGTTGCGGCGGATGAGCGTCTTCCGAGTCGCGCATTTCCAGGGCTTCACGACGCCGTCGTGGAGCGACAGGGCTTCGTCGCGGATGGAGAGGCTTTCCTGGAAGCGCATCTGTCGGCCGAGGCCGCCACAATCCGGGCACGCGCCTTCGGGGTGATTGTGCGAGAGGGCGCGCGGGCTGATGGGCTCGTAGGTCTCGCCGCAATGTTCGCAGGCAAGGTGGAGCGAGAGGATGTGCTCTTCCCAGTAGCCGTTTTTCTCGGCCAGAACCATCGCGCGGTGACGGCCTTCGCGGAAAGCGAGTTCGAGCGAGTCGGCCAGGCGGCTGCGCTGGTCGGGTCCGGCGACAATACGGTCGACCACGACATCAAGCTGCTTGGCCTCACGGCCCGTTAGCAGGCCAGCGGCTTCTTCGAGTGTGGCGACGGTGCCATCGACGCGGACGCGGGAAAAGCCACGTCGACCGAGGTCGGCGGAGGCTTCGAGGAGGACGGAAGGGCGGTCCTTGGCGACGGGGGCTACGACCATCAGGCGGGTGCCGGCGGGGATGGATTCTAGTGAGCGCAGATTATCATCGAGCGAGCGACGCTGGACGGGGTGGCCGTCCTTTAAGCACCTGCGATCGCCGGCAATAATCCAGAGGGGTCGGGCATGGTCAGCAATCTCGGTCAGGGTGGCGACCGTCGAGCGAGGATTGGTGTTTCCGCCGGTGCGTTGAGCGATGGCGATGACCGGGGAGAGGCCGCGGATGAAGTCCACGTCGGGTCGCGGGGCCGAATCCAGCATTCCCCGGGCCTTAGCAGAGAGAGATTCGAGGTACTGGCGGCTACCTTCCGCGTGCAGGGTGTCGAAAGCTAGGGAGGACTTACCCGATCCGCTGACCCCGGTGATGACGGTCAGCTGATAGCGAGGGATGGTCAGTTCCACATCCTTCAGGTTGTGGGTGCGGGCTCCTTTAATGTGGATGGGCGGGTTCAGGACGGCTGACGATAGCCCCTCGGCCCTCGGGGAGAAGGCGGAAGTGGCGAGCCGACCGTTAATAACTTATGCCTTAATCTGCTTTTACCTCTTTCGGCGACCCGTCAAGGTACAGGGATGTACCGACTCTTTCTCGCTTTTCTGATGCTGTTCACCGCGCGCGTCTCCGCCGATAAGCTCGAGCCCCGCGTCCTCTTCCTTGGCGACAGCATCACGCACGGCGGCAATTGGACAGTCTACGTCGAATCCGCCATCCGCGCGCAGAAGGGACTCTCTCGTGCGACGATCGTCAACATGGGCCTTTCGAGCGAGACGACTTCGGGACTTTCCGAGCCAGGCCATGCCGGCGGCGCGTTCCCGCGTCCCGATTTGCACGAGCGTCTCGGCCGCGTGCTTGCGCAGTACAAGCCAACAATCGTCGTCGCTTGTTACGGCATCAATGACGGCATCTATCAGCCGCTCGACGCGGTGCGGCAGCTCGCCTTCCAGGATGGCATCATTAGGTTGCGTCTCGCGTGCATCCGCGCTGGTGCGCAGATCGTCGTCGTCACGCCTCCGCTTTTCGCCCCGGATGATCGTGCAAAGGATGTCATCAATTACGACGGCGTGATGGAGGCTTACGGAGCTTGGCTCGTTGCGCAGCGTTCGGCCGGCTGGCAGGTCATCGATATCCACCCGCTCCTGCATCAGGCGGTCGATGCGGCAAAGAAGGTCGACCCGACTTTCATCTACGCGAAAGATAATCTACATCCCGGCGAGCAAGGACATCTCTTCATGGCGAAGGCCGTGTGGCAGTCGCTTGCACCGATGATGAAGTGGAAGGCCGACGTGGCGTTTACTGAAGGCGCCAAGCTCAAGTTGCTTCGCGATAGCTCGGCTGTCCTGCGAGATGCCTGGCTCATGCAGTCGGGTCACAAGCGACCCGGGGTTAAAGGCGGGCTCCCGCTGGCTCAGGCTGAGGCCCGTTCGGCCGACCTGATTGACGAATACCTGAAAAAATAAGGGGTTTTGGATTTAAGGGGCGGGGAAGGGCTGGGGGCTATTGCCGAAGAAACACCCTCCCGACACGAGACCGTAACAATCGCATGAGATGATGTCCCCGTTTCCAACACACATGCACACCACACTCAAGTCCCTCGCGCTGCTCGCCCTCACGGCGACGGTCGCTTCCGCCCAGTCCGCTGCCGCTGCCGATGCCGTCGTCGTCGACGCCAAGCTGCCTGATTACGCCGTCACCTCCGGCGTCTCCGGTAACCTGAACGCCGTCGGATCCGACACGCTCATCAATCTGATGACCTTCTGGGGAGAAGGCTTCAAGGCCCGCTACCCGAACGTCAACGCCCAGGTCGAAGGCAAGGGTTCCAGCACCGCTCCAGTCGCCTTGAGCACTGGCGCCGCCAACGTCGGCCCGATGAGCCGCGAGATGCGCTCTTCTGAAGTCGCCACCTTCGCCGGAAAGTTCGGCTACAAGCCGACCAAGATCGCCGTCGCCATCGACGCCCTCGCTGTCTTCGTCCACAAGGACAACCCAGTCACCGGCCTCTCCCTCTCCCAGGTCGACGGCATCTTCTCCTCGACCCGCAAGCGCGGTGGCCAGGACGTCAACACCTGGGGCGACGCTAAGCTGACCGGCGCCTTCGCCAGCAAGACGATCTCCTCCTTCGGTCGTAACTCCGCTTCCGGCACCTATGGCTTCTTCAAGGAGCTGAGCCTCAAGAACGGCGACTACAAGTCCTCCGTCAAGGAGCAGCCCGGTTCGTCCGCCGTTGTCCAGGGTGTCGCCGCCGAACTCGGTGGTATCGGCTACTCCGGCATCGGTTACAAGACCTCCGGCGTCAAGGCCCTCGCCCTCTCCGAGAAGGATGGCCAGACTTTCGCCGAAGCGAACTACGCTAATTGCCTCAACGGTAGCTACCCCCTCGCTCGCTTCCTGTACGTCTACGTGAACAAGTCTCCCTCTAAGGACATGGACAAGCTGACCAGCGAATTCATGACCTTCGTGCTCTCCAAGCAGGGCCAGGAGATCGTGATCAAGGACGGCTACTTCCCTCTCACGGCTGACACCGCCGCCGAAGGTCGCGCCTCCCTCAAGTACTACAGCGCCGAATAAGTTTGGTCTCGAAATCGTACCGTCGCCACCACGCCCTCCGGGGCCGGTTTTAAAAGCGCGACGGTACGATCTCGGGTCCTCCTAAGGCGGGGTTTCCCCGCCTTACACTTTATTAGAGCCAACGACACCTGACCGTAACCTGATGGATACTTCCGACAAAAAGCCCTCCGCCCCCGCGCCGGAATCACGCTTTACGGTGAGTCCCATGACCTTGGCCGCCGACCGGTGGATGGGTCGCCTTATCCGCTTCGGCGGCGTCGGCGTGGTGCTTGCGGTGTTCGGGATGCTGGCTTTCCTGATCTTCCAGGTCTTCCCGCTCTTCATCGGAGCCACCGTGGCGCCGATCTCGGCGCTCACCGTGCCGGCCACCGCGATGGGCTTCGGGGAGGATGAATATGGCGAGCTCCCGTTCGTCGTCCTCGCCGATGGGTCCATGGTCTTCCAGCGCTCCAAGGATGGCACCAAGTTCTTGGATTGGGCTCCCAGTCTCGGGAATCGCCGCGTGAGTTCGGTGAAATCCTATCCGCGTACCGGTTTGGTCTTCCTCGGGCTCTCCGACGGGACCGTCATGGAGGTCCGCGTCAGCTATCGCTCGACCTTCGACGCGGCCGGCAAGCGCACGATCGAACCATCGGTCGCCGCCCTCGAACCGGTCGCGATCGGCAAGCCAGGTCTACCTTGCGTCGACGTTTGGAACGCCAAGGGCTCCCGTTCCCGGTTGTTGCTCGTCCGTCAGGAAGATAACGGCAAGCCCCTGCTGACCGCCGTCCGCCTCACCGAGCGCAAAGGACTCGGCGGCAAGGCACGCGTCGTCGCCAGCGATCCTTTCGTGGTCGCCGCCGATGCCACCTCCATCTCGCAGATTCTCCTGCCTTCCACCGCCGAGTCGCTCAT
>CAXNEN010000012.1:0-14470 GCA_964201505.1 Opitutales bacterium | reverse complement strand
TTTTGGGCGGCGGTGACCGTGCGATGCGAATCCGGCGGGGGCATGACCTCTTCCGAGTCCTTAGAGAAGAGTCGCTTCACCAGTTCGCTCGCTTCGGCGTCGCCCGGCATGAAGGCTTTCTTCTGCAACGCCGCTTCGCGGACATCGAGCCGGAGTTTAGCCTTACGCTTATTGCCGTCGGGTCCGTGGCAGTAGAAACAGTTCTCCGATAGGATCGGGCGGACGTCCTCGTTGTAGTCCACCTTCGCGCCGAAGGCGGGTAAGGCTACAACGAGTGCGGCGAGGATGGGGCTGATCCGGGGCATGGGGTAGGCATAAGACAGTCTCCCTGCGGGAAGGTTTCAATCCCTACTGGTAGGCAGATTAGCCTAGCGGCGGAAACTTGCATATATTCGGCGGAAACGTGCACCCGGCTTGCTTTGGGGTTGCTGGCAGGCTGACCCTTGTTGTCATTCCGAGCAGTGCGTATCCTTGACCGCTATATCCTCGCCGAATGGGCCAAGGTCTTCGCTCTTTCGCTACTGAGTTTCATGGGATTGCTGCTGCTTTCCGAGGGATATAATAGGATTCCCGACTTCCTGGGCTGGGGCGCTTCAGTCGGGACAATCCTGCACTTCATGCTGTTGGGTCTGGTCAAGGACCTCTCGTTGCTCATCCCGGTCGCCCTGCTGATCTCGGTCATCTTCGTTCTCGCGACGATGAACCGGAACCAGGAGATCTCCGCCGCCCGCGCCGCCGGTATCGGGATGTGGCGCCTGACGGCACCGCTTTGGGCCGCCGGTTTCTTCCTCGCCGGGCTGCTGAGCTTGTTGAATGCGGTCCTGGTGCCCGAAGCCTTGGAGGCGCGCAACGGCTTGGCCGAGGAAGCGCAGTTCGCGGCCCTGAAGGAAAAAGGCGGGGTGGCCTTGCCGAAAGGCCAGGCCTCCTCCGTCTCTTTCGAGAACGCCGCCGCCCGCCGCCTCTGGTTGATCTCCAGCCTCGGCCTCACGACCGGACAGGCCTTCGAGGTCATCGTCCATTCGTTCGACGAAAAAAACCGCGAGGTGCGCTGCATCACCGCCCGCTTCGCCGAGTTCAAGCGAATCGACGGTCGCTGGCGCTGGACTTTTCGCGCAGGCCGCGACCTGCGCTTCGATCCGGCCACGGGCTCGCTCATGGCTCAGCCCCGCTTCAAGGAGCTCGTGCTCGCGGATTATGACGATGATCCAGAGGTGATGTTTTATTCCACGAAGGACCCTGACAAACTTTCGCTCCGTGAGGTCGCTCGCTTCGTCGACCTAGCCGGCCCTAATCCCGGTGGCCAGAACGCCGCCTACGAGATGCGCTACCATTCAATCCTGGCCGCGCCAATCATCTGCCTTGTCGTCGTCGCCGTCGCGATCCCGTTTTCGGTCGGCGCCGGCCGTATCAGTCCCATGGTGGGCGTAGCCAAGACCTTCGGCCTTTTCCTCGCCTTCTATTTCCTCACGTCGTTTAGCTCCGCCTTTGGCGAGAGCGGCGCCTTGCCGCCGATGATCGCGGCCTGGATTCCCGCCGTGCTTGCCGCGGCTTGGGTCATCCCGAAGTTGAGGGCCGTCAATTAATCCATGCTTAGAGCTATTCGTATCCGCCCCGGTCGTCCCGTGCGCGCACTCCGGGGTCACCCCTGGGCCTTCCTTGGCGAAGTCGAATTCGTCGGCGAGCCGCCGGTCGACGGCGATTGCGTCGAACTGACCGATCTCAAGGGCCGCTGCCTCGGCGCGGGCCTCTGGAACGGCAAGTCGCAGATCGCCTGGCGTCGCTACTCGCGCCGCCCGATCACCCTCGATGGCCCGCTGCTCGAAGAACTCGTCACGGCCTCCGTCAACCGCCGCGCAGATAAGTCAGTGTGCCGTCTGATCTGGTCCGAGGCCGACAGTCTCCCGGGCCTGGTAGTCGACCGTTATAACGATCTCATCACAATCCAAGCCCTGACCTGCGGCATCGATCGTCGCCTGGCCACGATCATCGACGTACTCCAGCGCCTGCTGAAGCCGCTCGAGATCGTCCTCCGCAACGACGCCTCCACGCGTAAGCTTGAGGGTCTGCGTCAAGAGATCCGCACGGTCTCGGGTAAGCCGCTCGAACCTTCGTGGATGGAAGTCGGTGGCGTGCAGGTGCTCATCGACCTCATGGGCGGTCAGAAGACTGGCACCTACCTCGACCAGCTTGACCAGCATCAGAACGTCGCGAAGCTCGCCAAGGGCCGCCGCGTGCTCGACGCCTTCTGCAATCAGGGCGGCTTCGGTCTCGCCTGCGCCAAGGCCGGCGCCACCAGCGTGCTCGGCCTCGACCAGTCCGAAGACGCTATCGCCGCCGCCCGCTCGGCGGCCGAACGCAACGGCCTCAGCGCCTCGTTCGAAGTCGCCAACGTCTTTGACTGGTTCACGGAACACCGCGAAGCCTCCTTCGATCTCATCGTGCTCGATCCGCCACCTTTCGCCCGCAGCAAGGACGCCGTTGATGGCGCCCTCCGCGGTTACAAGGAGCTGAACCTCCGCGCGCTCCGCTTGCTCGCCCCGGGCGGCATCCTGGCGACCTACTCCTGTTCGCACCGCGTCTCGGAAGAGATGTACCTCGAGGTCATCGAGGATGCCTCTTCGGATGCCCGCCGCGAGGCCGTCGTCCTGGAGCGCACGTCCCAGCCGGCGGACCACCCGGTGCTGCTGAACTTCCCCGAGAGCCGTTATCTCAAGGGCTTCATCATCGAGATTCGGGCTTAACTCCCGAGCCGCTTCCGCTTTCATCTCGCCATGATCGTCTCTCTCCGCGGCAAACTCATCGAAGCCGGCGTCTTGCGCGTCGTCATCGAGTCATCGGGCGTGGGCTACGAGGTCAACGTCCCCGTCACCACCGCGGAGCGTCTCCCGAAACTCGGCGCGGAAGTCTTCCTGCTCATTCATCATGTCTTCCGTGAGGATGGCCAGGCCCTCTACGGCTTCGCCATCGCGGAAGAGCGTGAGTTCTTCAAACTGCTCGTCGAAAAGGTCTCCGGCGTCGGCCCCAAGATGGCGCTGAACATCCTGAGCCGCCTGGCGCTCCCGATCCTGCGGGACGCTATCCTGCGCGGTGACGTCGCTCTGCTTTCTCAGTGCCCCGGCATCGGCAAGAAAACCGCCGAACGCCTCGTCATGGAGCTCAAGGATAAGGTCGGCCTTGATGGTCCTGGGGCTGCGCCTGCGGCCGCCGCGTCCATCGTCTCCGCCCAGCCCACGCCTGCGACGGATGCCGTCGCCGCTCTCATCGCGCTCGGCTTCAAGCCCATTGACGCCGATAAGGGCGTGCGTACCGCGCTCACGAAACTCGGTGCCGGTGCGACCGCCGATCAGTTGGTGAAGGCGGCGCTCGGGCGGTAAGGCGCCCGAGCTAGGGGACAGAGGCTCGGTTGAGCAGAGGAGAGCCAACATGAGTTGATCCGTTGATCGGTTGGCCAGTTGGCGAGGGATGCAATGGGTAGGGGCGTGATTGCCATCACGTCCGTTCGCGACCGCAGATGGGGGACATGTCCGAGCTTAGCTAAGACCCGATGACTTTCGACCTCGGTCTCGAACGGCGGCGATGGCAATCGCCGCCCTACCTAAGGCAGCGCTGCGTTTTCTGAGCCTCCGGGCCTCTGGTCAACTGGGCCTCTTATTTGAGCCCCAACACATCTTCCATACCGTACAGGCCGGCGGGCTGGCTCTTCAGCCAGCGGGCGGCGCGGACGGCGCCACGCGCGAAGATCTCGCGGTTGGTGGCCTTGTGCGTGAGTTCGAGGCGTTCGCCTTCGGCGGCGAAAAGGACCGTGTGGTCGCCCACGACGTCGCCGCCGCGGATGGCGTGTACGCCGATCTCATCGAGCGGGCGTTCGCCGACGAGTCCGTCGCGGCCGTGCTGGAGGGCATCCTTGGCGAGCTGACGCTCTTCGAGGAGAATCTTGAGGAGCGTCTCGGCAGTGCCGGAGGGCGCGTCCTTCTTGAGGTTGTGGTGCATCTCGAGCACTTCGACGTCCCAGCGGCCGGCGTCGGCGAGCGAGCGGGCGGCCTGGCGAACGAGTGCATTGAGGAGCGTGACGCCGACGGAGTAATTACCGGCCCAGACGACCGGGAGGCCCTTGATGGCGGCGGTGATGGCGACCTTCTCTTCAGCCGTGTGACCGGTGGTGCCAATCACGAGCGGCATCTTATGCTGGGCGCAGAGCTGCGCGACCGCGAGGGTCGCGGAGTGGTACGAGAAATCGATGACCACTTCGGCGGCGCCGATATGCGCGGCGAGGGTGTCGCCCTGGTCGACACCAGCGGCGATGACGGCCTTTTCGGAGGCGGCCACGTTGGCAATAGCGAGGCCCATGCGGCCCTTGGCACCATTGAGGAGAATGCGGATTGGCTGGCTCATCGGAGGGAGGCGAGGGTGGCGTCGGCGACCTTCTCGACGAGAAGGCGGTTGGCTTCGGACATCTCGCAAAGGGGCAGGCGGACTTCGTCCGAGCGGATGATCCCAGCGCGCATCATGCAATGCTTCACGGGTACCGGGTTCGGTTCGACGAAGAGGGTCTTGAAGATGTCGGCGAGCTTATCGTGCAAGACCTTCGCTTCGGCGAACTGCTGCGTGCGCGCGAGCTTCGCGAGCTGGGCGACCGGGCCGGGGATAAAGTTCGACGCGACGGAGATGATGCCTTGGCCACCGACTTGGGCGAAGGGCAGGGTCAGGGAGTCGTCGCCGCTGAGGACGATGAATTCCGGATCGGACTCGCGCACGAGTTGCGCGGCCTTGTCGACTTGGCCACCCGCTTCCTTGATACCGATGATGTTCGGATACTTCTTCCGGAGGCGCAGGGTGGTCTCGACAGTGATCTCGATGCCGCAGCGGCCCGGGATGGAGTAGAGCATGATCGGCTTCGCGGTGGATTCCGCGAGCAGGGCGAAGTGACGGAACAGGCCTTCCTGGCTGGGCTTGTTATAATACGGGGCCACGAGCAGGAACGCGTCGGCGCCGGCTTCGTCGGCGCGCTTAGTCAGGTCGAGGGCCTCGGTCGTGGCGTTGGAGCCCGTGCCGGCCATGACTGGGACTCGGCCGGCGGCGAACTCGACCGTCTGGCGGATGACTTCGATATGCTCGACGTTGTCGAGGGTGGGGGATTCGCCGGTGGTGCCGACGGCGACCAGGCCGTTGATGCCGGCGTTGATCTGGAATTCGACCAGCTTCTTCAGGTCATCCCAGGCCACCGCTCCATTCAGGAAGGGGGTGACCAAAGCCGTATGGGCTCCCACGAAA
This sequence comes from Opitutales bacterium, assembly GCA_964201505.1. Classification (GTDB taxonomy): domain Bacteria; phylum Verrucomicrobiota; class Verrucomicrobiia; order Opitutales; family UBA953; genus UBA953. The sequence continues at coordinate 9,199 of CAXNEN010000012.1, read as the reverse complement.
GCGCGGGGGCCGAAGGGACGGCGAGAGGAGTTGGAACCGGTCGAAGACATTGGGCTGGATGTGACCCCAGAACCAACCGCCCCCTGCCGAAAGAGACAAACCCAAAAACCCCGCCCAGTAAGCCGAACCCCGCTTAAGGGGCCAGACCGATGAGGATTCGGTTGTTTTCGGTATCGGTTACGTAGAGGCGACCATCAGGTCCGATGCGGGCGCCGTGCGGGCGATTGAGCTGCGTGCCAGCCCAATCTGCTCCGACCGCGGCGCCTTTCTTGCCGTTGCCGATGAAGGTGCGGATGGTCTGCTTGACGGGATCGAAGAGGCGGAGGCAATGGTTCTCCGTGTCGAGGATCAGCACGTTACCCTTGGCATCCATCGTCACGTATTTCGGGCCGCGCATCGTGGCGTCGGCCGCCGAGCCATCGGTCGCCGGACCAGCCTTGCCGGCCTTGTTAACGACGACGGTGACCTTACCATCCTTGATCGCGGTGAGCGCGTTGCCGCCGCGCAGGAGTGCGTAGACCGTGCCGTCTTGCGCCACGCAGGTCGCGCGCACGTCGCCCATCGGCGTGTTCAGCGCATCATCGCCATCCTTCGGGAGGCCGCGCTTGCCGTTGCCGGCGATGGTCGTGATGATCCGCGTCTTCATATCGATCTGACGGACGCGGTGATTGCCGATATCGGCGATAGTCATGAACGCACCGTCAGGGCTGAGGGTGCCGCACATGGTGATGTTGAATTGCGCCTGATCAGCCGGACCGCCGTCGCCGGCGAAGCCGGCCTTACCCGTGCCGGCGAAGAGCGTCGCGACATGGGTCTTCGGATCGAGGCGCACGATGCGGTGTTGGAAACTGTCGGCGAGGTAGATGGCGCCGTCGGGCGCGATGGCGATGTCGTGCATGCCGTCGTAGACGGCCGGCGCGAGGTCGAGGCGCTTGGCGGGTGCGGGGAGATTCGGCGTCTTACCCATGCTGTTCCACTTCACGCCGGAGACGTACTCAATCTTGCCGCCGTGCAGCTTAAAGACGCGGTTCGCAGGCTGGAACTCCACGCCGTACGCATCGCCCTTCGCGTCGAAGGCGATGCTGAATGGCTCGTGCAAGTCCTCGGCGCCGGGGAGTTTGACGACTTCGATGGCGGCGAACGCCGAAGCGGCGCAGGCGAGCAGGGGGAGCAGGCGGGAAAGCATGCTTCGTTCATAGGGTGCCGGTGGCGTTGTTCAAGACCTCTGCGGGAAAATGGTTCGACCTCGGGCTCGTCGCCTCCACTTTGGTTTTCTCTCGTGCCTAAGCCGCTTCCATTGATCATTCGCGAACTCGGCGGCTCCGGTGCGCCGCTCGTCGTGCTGCATGGCTTGCTCGGTTCATCGCGTAATTGGCAGTCCGCTGGTGTGGCGCTCGCCGAACGGGGGTATCGCGTGCTGGCGCCGGACCTGCGTAATCATGGCTCTTCGCCGTGGGGCGACGACTGCTCCTATGCGGCGCTGGCCCATGACGTCGTCGCGATGTTGGACGGACTTTCGCTCGGCCCCGTTCATCTCGTCGGCCATAGTATGGGCGGCAAGGCCGCGATGCGTCTCGTCATGGATCGCCCGGATCTCGTCACCCGTCTCACCGTTGTCGACATCGCCCCGCGCGCCTATTCTGATCGCGTGCGCGTTGAGTTCGGTGCGATGAACGCCCTCGACCTCTCGGCCTTGAAGTCGCGTAAAGATGCCGAGGAGAAACTCGCCACGTCGGTACCCGAGTGGGGCATGCGCCAGTTCATTCTTACTAACCTCAGTCAAGACGCCGAAGGTCGCTGGCGCTGGACCGTCAACCGCGAGGCGCTGACGAATTCGCTGCCGGAGATTCTCGGCAATTCTTTGGCTGTCGGTGAAGTCTGGAACGGCCCGACGCGTTTTCTACGCGGCGGAAAATCGAACTACATCCAGGATGAAGACCTCGCCGCGATCCGCGCGCACTTCCCGCAGGCCGACGTCGTTACGCTCCCCGATAGCGGACATAACCCACATTTCGAAGCGCGGGCCGGCTTCGTTGAGGCGGTCTTGGCTTAGGCCTGCGAACGCGGGTGCTGCCGGCGGCGCTTGATGTAAAGACCGATGCCAGTGAAGACGGCCACCAGCCCGAGCATCGTGACGCCGCAGAGAATCAGCATCCTCATGCCCAAGGGGTCGAGGGACTCATGGGCCTGGATCAGCGGGGATTCGTCGCCGGCGACCATCATCACCCAACGCGCCTTGGCGCCCGGCTTGGTCTCGTCGACCAGCCAGAGCAGTACCGTGTGGGGACTTTCGTCCGGGAGGCGGAGTAGGAAGTTCCGCGGTGCGGGCGTCCAGCGCCATTCCGCGCTCTCGAGACGATAGTCCTTCGCGAGCTCCTCAAGCGTATGCTGGAAGGGCGAGTCGAGATCGAGCTTGGTGGCCGAGGCGAAATCCGGTGCGCCCGCCGCCTGCGTGAGCGGGAAGAGGTCCTTGCCGGTCGAGACGATGAAAAGCCCTTCGGCGGCCTTCGCCAACTCGGCGCGCTCGCGGATATTGAAGTTCGCCTCCAGGTCGGCCGTCACTTTCAGGGAGCACGCGCCGTCGGCATGCATCGTCAGGCGCGCCTGGAGCACTTCGCCGTTATGGGCGCAGACAAACAAGGGGAGCACGAGGGCTCCCCAGGTTACGACCAGCTGGCGCAGAGCGCGGATCACTTGCGATTCCAGCGCAGCACGCGACCGAACTGATTCCACTCGGTCTCGAGGATGTGGCCGTCGTTGTCGAAGGTGATGCCGTGGGGCGAGGTGACGACGCCTTCGCGCCAGTCGGCCGGCTTCACCCCCGGGGTGTTCGTCTGGCCCTTGGTGTCATTCGCGCCGAGGGAGGCCACCATCTGACCTTCCTTGTTCCAGACCGAGATACGACCAGCGATTTCGGCGACGCACATCAGTTCGCCATGGAAGGACGCGGAGGAGGGGTTACGCAGGCCCTTGTTGGCGATCATCTGCGGGTTGGTGCCGTCGAGGTCGACGTGGAACATGCGGTTATTGCCACGGTCGAGGCAGAGCAGGCGGGCCGGGGAGAAGCGGGTGTCGACGAACACCTTGTGGGTGTTGGCGAAGCCCTTACCGTCGACGACCTGCGTGGCGCCGCCGAAGACCGACTTGAACTTGCCGTCGGCGCTGAAGACGAAGACCCAGCTCTTGCCGTAGCCGTCGACGATATAGATGTCGCCGTTGGGGGCGACGTCGCAGCTGGTGAGCTTGAGGGCATTCACTTCTTTGCCGTTCTTATCCTTGCCCTTGCCCTTGTCGGCCGGGAAGGCGTCGGCCTTGATTTCCATGACGACGGTGCCGTCGAGCTGAGCCTTGATGAGGCGCTGCTCATTGAGCACTGCGCCGTAGAGGAACTCGCCTTCCGCGGACTTACGGACAACGAAGCCGTGGAGGGAAGCCGGCAGGGCGAGGGTCTTCACGTACTTGCCGTCCTTGCCGTAGACCTGGATGCCCGCGTCCTTCTCCTGGACGCTGACGTAGATGTTGCCGGCGGAGTCGACGGCGATTTCACCGTGGCCGTTGCCGATCTGGGCCTTGCCGGGAGGCGTGCCGAGGAAGTTGGGAGCGAAGTCATATTTCACTTCGGCGGCTTGGGAGAGAGAACACACGGTGAGGAGGGCGAGGAGGCGGAGGGTGGGCATGGGGGTAGGGGTAGGGGGTGGGGTTGTAGGTGGCAAATGGATTTCGGCTTCTCTCTTTTATTGTATCTCCTGCCCCGACCCCTATCCCTACCCAACCCCTAGAACCTATGAACTCCCTCCGTTTCCTTGCGGCCCTTGCCGCCCTCGTCGTCTCGGCCTCTGCCGCCGACGTCAAACTCGAGTCCGCCTTCAACGGTAAGGACCTCGCCGGCTGGAAGACTTCCGGCAGCGACGCCTTCTGGACCGCCGCCGATGGCGTCCTCACCGGCGTCAACGATCTTGCCTTCAAGGATTACAAGAAGGGTAACATGCTTTATACCGAGAAGTCCTACCAAGACGTCGTCATTGAGTGCGAAGTCCGTTTCAGCGGTGAAATCGATAGTGGTATCATGGTCCGCAAGGACGCTGCCGGGAAGAAGGACATTCAGATGCAGATCGGCGTCTCCCGCTCCCTGAAGAAGGACATGACCTGCACGTTCTACGTCGGCAAGTATCCTGAAGCCGGCTTGGCCCCGAAGGTCCCCGCGCTCTGGAAGAACGGCGAGTGGAACAAGGTCCGCTTCCAGGCCAAGGGCGATACCTTCACCGTCTGGCTCAATGGCGAGCAGGTCACCAATTACGTCGACGCTGGTTACCCCAAGGCCGCTCCGGTGGGCCTCCAGGTGCACGGTGGCGTAAAGATGAAAGTCGAGTACCGCAATATCTCGATCGGCGAGATCAAGTAATCTCCCGATCCTAACACGAGAAAGGCGCTGCATTGGCCGCGCCTTTTTTGCGCCTGGTCACTTCGCGGCCGGAGCCGGCGTCGGCTGATTCTTGGCCGCGGCCAGCTTGGCGAGCTGCTTCTCGCGCCAGGCTTGGTGGGCTTTCTCGTCCAGGAGCCAGCCGCCGAGATGGAGGGCGGTCTGCGTCTTAGCAGGGGCCGTCGCGCCTGCTTCCGGAATCGTCGGCAGGCTGGCCGTCGCCTTAACGGAGGCGTCCGTGGGCTGAATATCGTTCGGACCTTTGATCGAGAGGGTTCTCACCTCGGCAGGAAGTGTCTTGGGGCCTTTGTCCGCCAAGCTTAACCGACGTCGGGCGGCCTCGGTGACGGCATGGAGTCGAGTCGCTTCCTTGGCTTCTTCTGGTGAAAGCAGGCCGCCCAGGTCCAGGTCGGTGGAGACGCCGAAGCGTTGGCGTAACCCTTGGTCGTAAGCTTTCTCTTCGGCGATGGCCTTGGCGAGGGCTGCTTCCGGCGTCATCGTTTCCGCGGCCGGCTTCATCGCGGCGGTCTCGGCTTCGGGCTTCCGCTTCGCCGACGACTTACCCGGCTCTCGGGCGACTGCCTTGTTCGGCGGTCGCTTCACGTCTTTGGCCGCGCCATCTGGCCGAATCTTGCTGGCGCCTGCGGATGAACTCTCTTCGGCGATGGCCTTGGCGAGGGCTGCTTCCGGCGTCATCGTTTCCGCGGCCGGCTTCATCGCAGCGGTCTCGGCTTCGGGCTTCCGCTTCGTCGACGACTTACCCGGCTCTCGGGCGACTGCCTTGTTCGGCGGTCTCTTCACGTCTTTGGCCGCGCCATCTGGCTGGATCTTGCTGGTGACGGTGGATGAATTCTTTTCGGCAGCCGAAGCCGCCACGACCTTTCCGTCGTTACCGGAGGAGGTGGAGGCGCAGCCGCCGAGCAGGATGGCCGCGGCGAGCGACCAAGCGATGAGCAAGGCTCCAGGTTTCATTGCTGCGGCCGGATCAAGGGGCGAGGAGTGATATCGCCGCGAGGAGGGGCGGGCCGGCCTTAGGGTCGAAACGTGCGTTCATCGTGAACTTCGCCTCGCGGGCGGAAGGGACGGATTTCTCCACCACGACTCGTCGGGTGAGGGCGGCGCGATCGTCTCCGAGCGCACCACGCATGCGTTCCACCATCGATTCAAAGTCGAGCGTGTCGACGCCTCGGTTGATGAGCTTCCAGGCTAGGTCCGCCTCCTTGGGAGGGCTGATTTTGGCGAGGATTGCCATCGGCGGGCGCGGCGAGCCTTCGGCGAAACGGTCGAACTGGTAGAGGTATTTTCCGCCGAGCACGAGTGAGTCGTTGCCGGAGGCGTCGAGCGAGAGCAGTACCTCGAAATCGAGGGATGGCCGCAGCTGCTCATAGTTGCGACGGGTCGCGGCGCTCATCGGGAGGCGACGGAAGAAGCGGCTGGCGTCGAGCCAGAGCGTCAAGGCCCCGGGTTGTTCGCCGACGTAGGCCGGCAGGCGTTCGCGTACCTTCTCACCGGTGCGCAACGTCCGTTTCTCGGGACGTACCAGGTACTGGCGGATCTCCTGTTCCACGCAGGGGGCGCGAGGATTCCCTTCGAACTCAACTAAGATGATGGCGGTCTGGTTCGTCAGACCAAAGGTAAAAAAGCCGCCTTCCGGGTCCATGTAACGGCCCTCCCCATGCTTGATCATCGCCCGGTTTCGGGTGAGGTTCGATGGCGGTCTTCGGGAATCGCCGCGGACCGCTTCGTTCATCTGGTCGGCGATACGGGAAAGGGCCGCTTCGGCCATGGCGGAATCAGTCACGTGGAAGACCGCTCCGCACAGCATCGCCGGGTGCTCGACGGTGGCCGCGGTGCCGACGGCGTCGGGAAATTTGGCGAAGACCCTGATCACGGAGTGCGCATCAAGGCCGTTCTTCAGGAGTTCGGCGAACGCGGCCGACATGCCTTTGCCCCCGGTGCGTTCGAGCCATTCAGGGAAGGCCTTGGTGCTTTTCTGGCGGAGTTCGTCGGGTCGTAACGTCATCACCGCGAAGCTGTCACCGGGAATCGCACCGATGTTGCCGACGCTCGTCCGCCTGACGGGCGCGCTGCTTTCCAAGGTCCAGACCCAGGCGGCGAGCAAGGCGAGCGCCGCGGCCAGGATAGTGATGATCGTGAGCTCCGCTTTCGACCACGGGCGGGAACTTTGCGCCCGGCTTCCCGTGGCGGCCTGTTCGCCGGCGATTAGTTTTTTCCGACGGCCTTGGACGGCCATATTGAAGGCCACGACGAGCGTCACGGCGAGCGGGTCGAACACGGCGACGAGCGCGAGTATCAGCCATTTCACCACGTCGTCGGCTTCGGCTTCGAAGGCACGGGCGACGAAGCGATAGGAGCCGATGTCGGAGGCGGCGATCTGGTCGCGGAGGTCGTGGATCTGCTTGTTCCGGTCGGAGACGGTCTGGTGGAGCTTTCCGATCTCGGCGTCGCTGATCGTGACCTTACCCTGGCCCTGTTGCTGAAGGGCGGCGAGCTGCCGCTCGAGGTCGCCAATCGTGGCGGTGCTGGCCTTGCGCAGCTCCTTCTCCTCGGCGTCGACGCGCGTATTTTCCTCGGCAAACTGCTGGCGCAGTCCGGAGACTTCCTTGCCGCTGTCGGTGTCGAGGCGGGCCTGCTCGGCGCGCAGACCTTCGATGCGGGTGGCGAATTCCGCGAACTTCGCCGCGATTGCGTCTCGTTCGGGCTTCTGTTCGGCGCGCAGTTCCTGGCCCTTGCGCACGTTGTCCTTGTCGAAGAAGAGGAACTGGCTGGTGGTGCCCTGCGCGGTGTAGGCCGATACGGCCTGGTCGAGCACCTTGATGCGTTCGTTGAGGCCAGCGACTGAGGACTCCTCGGAGGTGATGGATTTCGCAAGGGTCGCGGAACGGAGGCCCGCGCGCTGCGTGGGCGCAGTGACGTCGGCGGCGCGGCGCGCGTCGATCGATCGGCGCCTTTCCTGCAGGCGGGCGAGGGCCGCGGTGAGCGCGTCGTTGGCCTGCGTCAGGCGGCTCTGCGCCTTGATAAGGTCCTCGCGGCTGGCCGTGCTGAGAAGGTTGTTACGACCGCGGGAATCATCAATGCGACGCTGGGTCTCGACGATTTCCTTCTCGAGGGTGGCGATCTCGAGTTCGTTGCGTTGGATCTGCGTCGTGGTCTTCTCGTAGGCGCGGGCAAGGTAGCCGTAGTTGCCGAGGGAGGTGATGCCGATAAGCAGCACGACCGCGAGCGTCAGGTAGAAGCGGAGGGCCCCGTTGATTTGGTCCCAGTAGCGGTAGAGGAACGACGCTGCGACCAGCTTGCCGACCTCGAGCGAGGCGGCCATCACCATGACCGCGACTTCGGAGCCCACGAAGAGCAGGCCAAGCCCGCGGACCGAAAAGAAGGCCGAGCAGCCGGCGATGAAGAGCGCCGAAGCGAGCAAGGTCAGACGGAAGCCCCAGGCCAGGGCTTTCGTTTCCTCGGGGGGGGCGTCTTGGGTAGTCATAAAGTTAGGATGCAGGGTGGGGACTCCCTTTTTTTATCCCTGCGTTTCAGCACTGTCAAAAGGTAGATTGGACCAAAACGGTCATATAACTATTTTAAGGATTACTATCAGTCGTTTAAAGCCGTTTTTCGTGGGCTGTCTCTTTGTATACAATTTCCTAAATTTTAATCGCAACCTCTTGGTCATCCAACTGTCTCAAAGACAACCCCCGCACGCCCAATGAAACTCCATCGCAATTGTGAAGGAAACCATCCCGACATTCTCAACGCGTTGAGTCGCCGAGACTTCATGCACATCGGCATGGTCGGTACGCTCGGCCTGAGCCTGCCGAATATGCTGCGCCTGAAGGCGGCGACGATTCCCAGCGTCGAGTCCTTAAGCGCGATGGCCGACTCCGTGATTCACATCTACCTGCCCGGCGGCATGGCGCAGCACGAGTCCTGGGATCCGAAGCCTTTCGCCTCGCCCGATTACCGCGGCCCGTACACCCCGATTAAGACCTCCGTCCCCGGCGAGTACGTCGGCGAGAAGTTCGTCAACATCGCGAAAATCATGAACAAGCTGACCGTCGTCCGTTCGATGACGCACGGCGAAGCGGCCCACGAACGTGGCACGCACAACATGTTCACCGGCTATCGTCCGAGCCCGGCCATCAAGTTCCCGAGCTACGGTTCCATCATCTCGCACGAGCAGGGCAGCCGCAATAACCTGCCGCCCTACGTCGTCGTCCCGAGCCAGAGCATCCCGGAGCAGGGGACTGGCTACATGAGCAGCGCCTTCGGTCCGTTCGCGCTCGGTAGCGATCCGGCCTCGGCGAACTTCGCTGTCCGCGACCTCCTCGCCCCGAAGGACGTCACCACGCAGCGCTTCGATCGCCGCCGCAGCATGCTGTCCGCCGTCGATGAACATTTCCGCGCCACCGAAAAGTCCGACGCCATCGGTGCCATGGACAGCTTCCAGCAGGCCGCTTACGGCCTCGTCAGCAGCGCCAAGGCCCGTGAGGCCTTCGACCTCTCCAAGGAATCCGAGAAGCTCCGCGACGAATACGGTCGTAACACCGCCGGCCAGCGCTTCCTCCTCGCCCGCCGCCTCGTCGAGGCTGGCGTCCGCATGGTCTCCGTGACCTTCGGCGGCTGGGACCATCACTCGAACATCAAGGGCTCCTTTGACGGTCAGGCTCCGAATTTCGACCAGGCTTTCGCCCGCCTCATCACCGACCTCCAGGACCGCGGCCTGCTCAAGCGCACGCTCGTCCTCGTCAGCTCCGAGTTCGGCCG
>CAXNEN010000011.1:0-15635 GCA_964201505.1 Opitutales bacterium | reverse complement strand
CTCGCCAAAGAACTCATGGGCCAGCCCATCGTCACGATCCATCGCGACTTCCAGTCGCAGAACATCATGGTGCGAGATGATTCCGCCTGGCTCATTGACCTACAGGGCCTGCGCCACGGCTGCATGTTCTACGACTTCGCCTCGCTCGCCTTCGACCCTTACCTCACCCGCAACGACATGGACCTTTGGCGGATCGAGATCGAGGACCATGCGCGCGAAGTCTCCGACTGGAAGGGTTCCAGCGATGAGTTCTCCTACCTCTTTCACATCGCCGCAACGCAGCGCCTGCTGCAGGCCTGCGGCGCCTACGGCTTCCTCGGCCATAAGAAGGGCCGTCCGGAATACCTCGCGCACCTACCGCAAGGCCTGCGCAACCTGACGATCGCCGCCTCCCTCTGCGGGAAGCGACGCATCGCCAAGCTGGCGGAAGAACTCGCGGGCACCCCGGCTAAGGTCAGCCGTTGACCTTATCGTCGAGGAAGCGGACGACCTCGTCTTCGGTCATCCGTACCTGCTCCAGCGTATCGCGGTCGCGGACCGTGACGCCGGCGCCCTTCTCGATCGTTTCGAAGTCAATCGTGATGCCGAAAGGCGTACCGATCTCGTCTTGGCGACGGTAGCGGCGACCAATGGCTCCGGCGGCGTCATAGAAAACGTTGTGGCGCTTCTTCAGGCGGCGGTAGAGGGCCTCGGCGCGTTCGACGAGCTCGGGCTTGTTCTTCACCAGCGGGAAGATGGCGGCCTTGAACGGGGCGATACGGGCCGGCAGACGGAGTACGATGCGCTTCTCGCCTTCAATTTCGTCCTCATGGTAGGCCGTAGTGAGAAGGGCGAGGAACACGCGGTCGACGCCGACGGACGGCTCGATGACGTGCGGGATGTAGCGGGCTTTGGCCACTTCGTCGAACCAGTCGAGCTTCTGGCCCGAAACGTTACTATGCTGGGTCAGGTCGAAGTCTCCGCGGGCGGCGACGCCCTGAAGTTCCTGCACACCAAAGGGGAACTCGAACATGATGTCCGTAGTTCCCTTTGAATAGTGGGCGAGCTTCTCGGTCGGGTGCGGATAGAGGGAGAGCTTGGCGCGCGGGATGCCGATGGATTCGAACCAGGCCAGGCAGCCTTCGATCCAATCCTTATGGGCGGTGGCCCAGTCGGAGGCCGGTGAGATGAAGTATTCGATTTCCATCTGCTCGAACTCGCGGGAGCGGAAGATGAAGTTGCGTGGATTGATCTCGTTGCGGAAAGCCTTGCCGATTTGGGCGATGCCGAAAGGCAGCTTCACGCGGCCTGTATCGACGACGTTCTTAAAATTAATAAAGATACCCTGCGCGGTCTCCGGACGGAGATAGGCGGTGGCCGACGCGTCCTGCATGGCGCCGACGTAAGTCTGGAACATCATGTTGAACGAGCGGGGAGGCGTGAGCGAACCCGGCTTGCCGGTGGCGGGCGAAGGGATGAGCGCATGCTCCTCGGTCGTGGACTCGGTGTAGTCCTTGAGTACCACTGGCTCGAGCGCGCCCTGCTTGGCGAGCTTACGCTTCAGGTCGTTGGCCATCTCGTCGGCCTTAGCCTGCATGCCGTCGTCTTCGAGGACGGAAACGTAACCGATGGTTTCACCGGCGACGCGCACCGGGGCGAAGAAGAGTTGGTCGGCGCGGTAGCGCATCTTCGACTCCTTGCAGTCGACGAGCGGGTCGGTGAAGTTGTCGATATGGCCCGAGGCCTTCCAGGTCGTCGGGTGGTGGATGATCGAGGAGTCGAGGCCGACGATGTCGTCGCGGCGGTGGACGAAGTCCTGCCACCAGGCTTGCTTGATGTTGTTCTTCAGCTCGACGCCGAGGGGGCCGTAGTCAAAAAAGCCGTTGAAGCCTCCGTAGATGTCGGAGGAAGGGAAGACGAACCCGCGGCGTTTGCACAGGTTGATGATGGATTCCATCTTGTCGGTCGGATCGGCCATAGCTGGGAAGAGTCCACACCTATCCCCGCTCCGGGGGTCCGCCGCAAGCCTGTTCCCTCAGCGGGGGCGGGGCTCCGTGGTCAGGCCGGCCGCCTTCTTGGACCACGTCCGGGCAGCTGCGGAGATCGCGCGGAAGAGTTCGGAGAACTCGGTCGAAGCGGCGTTCATCCGGTCCTGCGAGCCTTCGAGTGAAGCGGAAAAGGAGGCCAGAGCCGCGGCGGCATCGGCGAGGCGTACCTGCAGGAGCGCCAACGTCTCGTCGTCCATCTTGCGGTCGGCCTGCTCGACCGTTTCGCGCAGGCGGGTGCAAGCGGCGATCAGCCGGGCGCTCTGCGCGTCCAGTTTGCCGTCGCCGGTAGCTTCGAGGACCGCGCCGGTGCGACGGACAATCATCGCCGAGAAACGGGTGGCCCGCTCGGGGTCGGTCGCGTCGTAGAAACCGTCTAAATCGCGCTCGAGTTCAGCCGCGAGGCCGACCAGATCTTTTTCGGCGAGGTCCTGCAGCTGCTGGACGTAATTGGCGATCTTACTCTGGAAATGACTGCTGAGCGGAGGAATCTCATCGGCATCCAGGGGCCCCGTAGGCACCGCAGCGGAGGCATCCCAAATCAATTCAACCTGGAGCATGCCGGAGGCTGGGCTCACCGAGACGAGGCGCACCCGCAGACCCTTGGCGACTTCAGCGCGCAGACGGTCGCCGCGCAGACGATCGGCGAAGCCGCGGTCTTCCAACGTCTCTGGATCGAGGATCACTCGGACGACCGGACGGAGTCGGCCTTCCGCGTCGGCATCAAGGCCAATGGAAGTCACCTGCCCTACCGTGACGCCCTGCACGCGGACCGGCGTACCGGAAGAGATACCCTGAACCGAGAAGGACGGACGGAAGACCATATGGACAAGCGGAGCGGACCAGGCGCGCCACCAGGAATAGCCCGACCAAAGCACGGCCACGCCGAGGACGGCCAGCATCACGCCTCCGAGGGCGCGACGGCTCATCCGGCGGATTGCGGATAGCTGCCCAACCACTTCACCACTTCGCAGCGACCCTTGAGTTCGGTGACGGCGGCCTGCACGGCCGCGGTGTCCCAGTGACCCGGGAAATCGATGAAAAAGAGGTACTCCCAGGCGCGCCGATGGCTCGGGCGGGACTCAATGCGAATCAAGTTGATGCCGCGGTCGGAGAATGCGGCCAGAGCGCCTTGCAGGGCGCCCGGCTCATGCTTGAGCGTGAGCACGACGCTCGTGACCTCGTCCTTGGCGCCGACGGTGTTGGCCGTCTTCGCGATGACGAAGAAGCGCGTGGCGTTATCGCGGCGATCCTGAATGCCCCGGGCAAGGATGGGGACACCACGCGATTCGGCAGCGGTGGCGGAAGCGACGGCGGCTTGCCCATGCGGATCGCGGGCGATGATCTCCACGGCGGCGGCGGTGCTGTCCGTCTCAACGAGCGCGGCGCCCGGGACGTGGCGGGAGAGCCAGCCGCGGCACTGCGCGAGGGCAATATCCTTCGAGAGGACCTTCTTCACTTGATCAAGGGGGCCTTGGCCGACGAGGCACTGCTCAACGGAGAGCGTAACCTGGGCCACGACCTTGAGTTCAGATTCAGCGAGGAGGTCGAGCGAGTGACTGACAACGCCTTCGGTGGAGTTTTCGACCGGCACGACGCCGTAGGAGGCTTCGCCGGATTCGACGGCGGCGAAGATGTCGCCGATGGCACGCAGAGGGAGCGAGGGCACGCTCGTGCCGAAGGCGCGGATCTGGGCCTGCTGAGTAAAGGAGCCTTCCGGTCCTAGGTAGGCGACCGGATTGGCCATCTGGGCACCGATGGAAAGGGAGATAATCTCGCGATAGACCGCGCGCAGACCGGAAGCCGGAATTGCTGGCGCGGCTTCAGTGATGGAGCGGAGGAGCTGTTCTTCGCGCTGGGGAGCGTAAACCGGAGCACCGGACTTAAGTTTCGCTTCGCCGATGGCACGGGCCACCTGCAAGCGCTCGCCGAGCAGCTTGAGGATTTCGCGGTCGATACGATCGACCTCGCGGCGGTGCTCTTCGAGGCTCATTCGGCAGGCTTCTCGTCTTCGGGCGAAGTCTCCGTCGCAATCGCGGTGGAGGACTGGTCTTCGAGCGGCAGGCCGACCTCGGAATCACCGACCTGGACCGGAGTGGTCGCACGGGTGATCCATTCGGAAATCTGGGCGGGAGAAAGGACGTCGGAGGCGGGCAGCTCGCCAAGGGAACGCAGGCCGGTGAAGTCCAGGAACTTGTCGGTCGTACCGTACTGAATCGGACGGCCGGGCAGATCGGCGCGGCCGGTGACGGCGACGAGCTCGAGGTCGAGGAGACGGTTGAGTGCGCTGTCGACGGAGACACCGCGGATGGCTTCCATCTCCGAGCGGGTGACCGGCTGGCGATAGGCGACAATTGAAAGCGTCTCGAGCGAGGCGGGGCTGAGGCGCTGCGGGCGCGGCTCGCCACGGAGGAGGCGGACCCAATGGGCATAGGCCGGCGAAATCACGAAGCGGAAACCTTCGGGACCCTGCAGGATGCGGCAGGCGTCGTTGGCGTCGCGCATCTCGGCCTCAAGGGCGTCGACCGCTTCGCGAATCTGGGTGGCCGTGAGCAAAGTAGGAACCTGATCGATGATGTCCTGAATCACTTCCTGGACGGGCTGAGCCGTGGGCACAATCGTGGGTTCGCCGGCTCCTTCGAGCAGGTCGGGCTGGCGCTCGGCGGCCGCTTGGGCGTGGTAGCGCTGCACGACCTTCTGGATGTCCTTGATGGACACCGCCTCGGAGGTCGAGAACAGGAGGGCCTTGATGATTTTCTTGAGGTTGAATTCCACGGGACGGGGAGGCTTAAATCGGGTTGTCGGGAGCGACGGGGCGGTTCAGTGTCCGCTCCCTTCCCTCTTATTAGGGGGCACTCACCGACTGACAACCGCAGACTTTTCACACCCATCATGACCGACGCCAACCACTGCCGCCAACACTCCGCCATCGTCGTTGACGGCCCCGACCGCGCCCCCAGCCGAGCCATGCTCCGGGCCGTGGGCTTCACCGACGCCGACTTCGCCAAGCCCGTCGTGGGCATCGCCTCGACCTGGTCGATGGTCACCCCTTGCAATATGCATATCAACCGGCTGGCAGACGAAGCCGTCAAGGGGGCTGACGCGGCCGGCGGTAAGGCGGTGATCTTCTGCACCATCACCGTCTCGGACGGTATCTCCATGGGCACCCCGGGCATGCGCTACTCGCTCGTCTCGCGCGAAATCATCGCGGACTCCATCGAAGCGGTGACCGGCGCCGAAGGCTTCGACGGCCTCGTCGCCATCGGCGGCTGCGACAAGAATATGCCTGGCTGCGCCATCGCCATGGCGCGCCTCAACCGTCCTTCCGTCTTCGTCTACGGCGGCACCATCGTCCCTGGCCTGCATCGCGGTGAGTCGGCCGACATCGTCACGGTCTTCGAAGCCGTCGGCAAGCATGCCGGCAAGCAGATCGGCGAGAGCGAGCTCAAGGAAATCGAAGTCTGTTCCATCCCGGGCGAAGGCTCGTGCGGCGGCATGTATACCGCCAACACCATGGCCTCCGCGATTGAAGCACTCGGACTCAGCCTGCCGGACAGCTCCGCGCAGCTCGCGAATTCCAAAGCCAAGCTCGAGGACTGCGAGCGTGCTGGCAAGGCCGTGCTCGAACTGATCAAGAAGAACATCCGCCCTTCGGATATCCTTTCCAAGGATGCGTTCGAGAACGCCATCACCGTCGTCATCGCCCTCGGCGGTTCGACAAACGCCGTGCTCCACCTCATTGCGATGGCCCATTCCGCAGGCATCAAGCTCACCCTCGAGGATTTTGAGCGCGTCGGCCGACGTGTACCCGTGCTCGCCGACCTCAAGCCGAGCGGCAAGTACAACATGGCGCACTTCGTCCGCATCGGCGGCCTCCAGCCGCTGCTCAAGATGCTCCTTGATAAGGGTCTCCTGCACGGCCATTGCCTGACCGTCACCGGCAAGACCGTCGCCGAAAACCTTGCGAACGTCGGCAGCTACGCCGCCGACCAGGATGTCGTCCGCCCCTTCTCCAACCCAATCAAGGCCGACAGCCACCTGCGCATCCTGCGCGGCAACCTCGCCCCCGAAGGCTCCGTCGCCAAGATCTCCGGCAAGGAAGGCAACGCCTTCACCGGTAAGGCCATCGTCTACGAGTCCGAAGAAGCTTCCCTCCGCGGCATTCTCGACGGCGAGGTCAAGGACGGCCACGTGATCGTCATCCGCAACGAAGGCCCCAAGGGTGGACCTGGCATGCGCGAGATGCTCGGGCCCACCAGCGCCGTCATGGGCAAGGGCCTCGGCAAGACCGTTGCGCTCATTACCGACGGCCGTTTCTCCGGCGGCTCCCACGGTTTCGTGGTCGGCCACATTACGCCTGAAGCCGCGGTCGGCGGCGTTCTGGCGGTCGTCCGTAACGGCGATACCATCACCATCGACTCACAGAGGAATGAAATCAACTTGGACGTGCCGGCCGCAGAAATCGCGGATCGCCTGAAGTCCTGGAAGGCCTCCCCCTGCAAGGAGAAGCGCGGTACCTTGGCCAAATACGCCAAGCTCGTGTCCTCGGCTTCTGATGGTGCCATCACCGACGCCGACTGAGGTCCTTAACTGACGTAAAATGAAAGGGCGGACGCCTCGGCGGACCGCCCTTTTTGTTGCCAAACGGGGCAGTGGCGGGAAAAACTGTCCTACCGTGGCCAACTCCTTCGACCTCTTCCGGAAGCAGCTCCAGAACTTCCCCGAACTCGGCATCGCGCTCGATTTCAGCCGCGCCCCGGCGCCGGCCGGCTTCGCCGAGAAGATGGCCCCGGCCATGGCCCAAGCGTTCGCCGACATGGCGGCGCTCGAGAAAGGTGCCGTCGCCAACCCGGACGAGAAGCGCATGGTCGGCCACTATTGGCTCCGCACTCCCGAGCTCGCGCCCGACGCTCAGATCACGGCGGAAGTCAAAGCCGCCATTGAAGCTATCGCTCACTTCACCGCGCAGGTCCATGCTGGCCAGGTCAAAGGCTCCGCCGGCAAGTTCACCGACCTCCTCTGCATCGGCATCGGCGGCTCAGCCCTCGGTCCGCAGTTCGTCGCCGACGCGCTCGGCGGCAAGGCCGACAAGCTCCGCGTCCATTTCATCGACAACACCGACCCCGACGGCATCGACCGCGTGTTCGATACGCTGGGTCCGCGCCTCGGCACGACGCTGGCGATTGTGACCTCGAAATCCGGCAGCACGCCGGAGCCGCGCAACGGACAACTTGAAGCCGCGCTCCGCTGGAAGCAGGCCGGCCTCACCTTCGCCGCCCACGCCGTGGCCGTGACTGGCGAAGGCAGTCAGCTCGACAAGGTGGCCGTCGCGGAGAAGTGGCTCGCCCGTTTCCCGATGTGGGATTGGGTCGGCGGCCGCACCAGCGAGATCGGACCGGTCGGCCTACTGCCCGCCGCACTTCAAGGTATCGATATCCGCGGACTACTCGACGGCGCCCGCGCGATGGACGCGCTGACCCGCTTGCCTGATCTGCAGAAGAATCCCGCCGCCGCGCTCGCGCTGGCCTGGCACCATCTCACCGAAGGTCGCGGCGCTAAGGCCATGGTCGTGCTCCCCTACAAGGACCGGCTCCTGCTCTTCTCCCGCTACCTCCAGCAGCTCGTCATGGAATCGCTCGGCAAGGAACTCGACCTCCAAGGTCGCAAAGTCCTTCAGGGACTAACCGTCTACGGCAACAAAGGCTCGACCGACCAGCACGCCTATGTGCAGCAGCTCCGCGATGGTGTGAATAACTTTTTCGCCGTCTTCATCGAGGTTCTCAAGGACCGCGAAGGCAAGTCCCTCGAAGTGGAGCCCGGCGTGACCTCCGGCGACTACCTGCAGGCCTTCCTCTTAGGCACGCGCGAAGCCCTCTCAGACAGCGGCCGTGCTAATATTACTATTACCATCAATCAGGTGGATGCCCGCTCCGTGGGCATGCTGATTGCGCTCTTCGAGCGAGCCGTTGGCCTATACGCCAACCTCCTCGGCATCAACGCCTACCACCAACCTGGCGTCGAGGCTGGCAAGAAAGCCGCCGCCGAGACGCTCAAGGTGCGTTCCGACGCCATCGCCGCCTTGGCCAAGTCCAAAGGTAAATGGCTCTCCGTCTCGCAGGTTTGCGAGGAAATAGCACTTGAGGGCAGGGAGGAATTGGTGTTTAAAGTTCTCCTGCACGTTTCGTCCAACCCCGGCACGATTTCGCGTCAGGAGTCACCTGACCCCGGCAAGACCCTTTTCAGCCATTCCTAACCCCACTTCCCCTACCCCATGAACAAGAAGCTTAACGCCTTCCTTCGCATCCTGACCATCGCTGCCGCCCTCGCCGCGGTGGCGTTCGCCTTCCTGCTGAAAGGCAAGATGGACGTCGCCCTCGCTAACACCGCCTGGGCCGTGGCGGATCTGGAAGTGAAGGCCGGCAAGGAATATGACGCCCGCATGGCCTCATTCGGCAAAGCCAACATGGAGGTGCTGCTCGTCAAGAAGCGCAAGGACATCGCCGACCTGGAACTCGCCAAGAAGGACCTCCAGGCCGACGTCGCCGACAAGAAGACCAAGATCGAAGGCCTCACCGCCACGAACACCACGCTTGAAGGTGAACGCGCCGAACTTACGCGTAAGCGCGATGAACTCGCCGCCCAGCTGACCGACGCCAACAGCAAGAAGGACGGTGCTGTCGCCGACCTCGCCACCGCCACGGCAGACCTCGTCAAGGCCACCGAAAAAGCCGCTAGCATGTACACCAAGGAACAGCTTGCCGAAAGCGAAACCAAGGCCACTACGGCGCAAGAAAAGGCCGATCTCATCCGTGCCAAGTATGCGGCCCTCCACGCCAAGGTCTCCCGCGCGATGGACAACAACCCGGCGCCTTTCGGCTTTGCTAGCGACCCCTTCGGCGAAGCCCCCAAGCCCGGTGACGCTCCGGTCGCTAACGTGGCCGCCGCCGTCGAAGCCGCCACGGACACCATCCTGACCAACATCCTCGCGCTCGATTTGAATTCCGGTATCGTTGCCTTCTCCGTGGGCGAAGCCAATGGCATCAAGGAAAAGGCCGTCTTCGACGTGAAGATTGCTGGCAAGAAGGTGGGCAAGGTCCAGATTTCGTCCGTCAAGGGCGCCCTGTCCTACGGACTGCTCCAGCCCGATAAGGAACTCGATCTCGGAGCCATCTCCAAGGCCGGCGCCGTGTCTCTCTCGCCGTCCACCAAACTCGCTAGCAACTAATGTCCCGCCGTCCGCTCATCGCCCTCGCACTGCTCGCCTGCCTCTTCGGCCTGACGGGTTGTGAGACTGTCGAAAAGCCGGCTGACTCCATGTTGCCCCAGTCCCAGCCCGCCAGTTGGCAGGGTGGCCTCCCGGGTGTCTCGACGCCGGGTTCCGGCTACCGCCGCTAATGTCAGCCGCTGACGCAGGTGCCCCCGGCCGTCCGCAAGGACTGGCCGGAAGGCTCTGGGTCGTGGCCACCCCGCTGGGTAACCTCGGCGACATCTCCGCGCGTGCGCGCGAAGCCATCGCAGAGTGCGACTTAGTGGCCTGCGAAGACACCCGCGTGACCGGCGGACTACTTCGCCACCTCGCGATTTCCAAGCCGATGCTCGCGTACCACGAGCATAACGAAAAGGACGCCGCCGTCCTCATCGCCGACAAGGTGGCTGGCGGCGCCAAAATCGCCCTGATCACCGACGCTGGCACCCCTGGCATCAGCGACCCGGGCTTCCGCGTCACGCGTGAATGCCGCCGTCGCGGACTGACCGTCACCCCCTTGCCCGGCCCTTGCGCAATCGTGGCCCTGCTCTCCGCCTCCGGCCTCCCGACCAACGCATTCCGCTTTGTCGGCTTCCTGCCGCCGAAATCAGCCGCTCGCCGCCGTTTCTTGGAAGGCCTCAAGGAGGCCGACGAGACCCTTGTATTGCACGAATCCTGCCACCGCATCAGCGACTTCCTGGACGAGATGCTTGAGATCCTCGGCCCCGCAAGAGTCGTCTGCGTCGGCCGCGAGCTCACCAAGCTGCACGAGACGATCCGCACAGCACCCCTAGCTGAACTGGTGCCAGCGTTGAAGGCGGGCTCACTCAAAGGCGAGTTCACCGTAGCGATCGCTCCGGCTGGCTTCGTGCTCTAAACGTCATCGCGGGTTGACCAAGCCGCCCTCCCCGCCGCATCCTCTGCCCAATGGCGGGTTTCGACGACAGTCTGGTCCGCGAGTATTTCGAGATGAACGGCTTCTTTGTGCGTCAGTCGCGCAAGTACGCCGTCCAATCCCGCAGGAAACGCGCCGATGAAGAAGGCGACCTGCTGGTGATCAATCCGTCGCCGCAGCGCGGAGCCGAGGCCCCCTTCCAGCTTTTCAGTTCGGACCTGACGAAAATCAGTGCCGCCGTCGTCGCGGTGAAAGCCTGGCACACGACCAAGGCCATCACCCCGACGATGATCAAGAAGGGCGACCTACTCGAGTTCGTCCGCGAGGAAGCCGTCAAGGCCGCGAAGGAGGCCTTCGCCGATCTGACGTCGCCCGAGGGCCAGCCGATGGCTAAGATCCTCGTGCTACCAGGCATCCCGGCCACGGAACCACAGCGCTCCGAAAGCATCACCCTCCTCCGCGAAAGCGGCGTCGACCATGTGCTGACCTTCCGGACAATCCTCGAGAACCTCGTCCAAGTGGTCGAATCGAACCAGACCTACGCGAAATCCGACACGTTGCAGTTGCTCCGCCTACTCCGCATCTACGATATGGTCAAAGCCGCCCAACTCGAACTGTTCGGTGGTGCCAACCCTCCGAAGTGATTCACCCTTCCGCCCAGGTCCACCCTTCCGCCCGACTCGCCCACGATGTCGAGGTCGGTCCGTTCGCGATCATCGAAGCCGGCACGACGCTCGGGCCCAGCTGCCGCATCGCGGCCCATGCCATCGTGAAGGCACGGACTGAACTCGGTGCCGGCGTGCGCGTCGACCACTTCGCTGTTGTTGGCGGCGATCCACAGGATCTTGCCTTCGACCCCGCGACGGACTCCGGCACGCGCGTCGGCGACCGCACCGTCATCCGCGAACACGTCACGATTCACCGCGCCACCAAGCTAGGCGAACGCACCGTCATCGGTACGGATGGACTCCTGATGGCGGGCAGCCACGTCGCCCACGACTGCGTGATCGGCGATGATGTCATTCTGGCCAACGGTTGCATGCTCGGCGGCCATGTACTCGTCGGGGACAAGGCCTTCATCAGCGGCGGCGTGGCGGTGCACCAATTTTGCCGCATCGGCGGCGGCGCGCTCGTCTCGGGTAACGCCGTCATCACGGAGGACGTCCCGCCGAACGCGCTGGCCCACGGCCGCAATCTGATCTCTGGACTCAATCTCATCGGGCTCCGCCGACGCGCCGTGCCCGCCCCGGCCGTGGCGGAGATCAAGCGTGCCTACCACGCGGTCTACGCCACGCACGGCGCTTGCACCACACTCGCGCAGAAGGCCCTCGAAGAGGGCGACTACCAGACCGTGGAAGCACACGATTTCCTGAACTTCTTCCTCGGCGGCAAGCGTGGCCGCTTTGTCTCGCCCGAATGAGTACCCTGCCCATCGCCGTCACCTGCGGAGACCCGGCCGGCGTCGGACCGGAACTCATTGCTAGCTGGCTCAAAGCGCACCCGCAATCGGCGGCTACCGTCGTGCCGATTGGCCCAGCCGATTGGGTCGTGCAGCTCGGCCAAGGCATCGCCGTTGGACCGAAAGATTTCGTCACCCACCCCGGCAAGCCCGACGAAGCCGGTCAACTCATCGCGATCGAAGCGATGGAAGTGGCCGCGCGTGGCGCCATCGGCGGGCGTTTCGCCGCCGTCGTCACCGGCCCGGTGAACAAGAAAGGCCTCGCCGGCGTGGGCTATAACTTTCCGGGCCAGACGGAATTCTTCGCGGCGCGCTGGAGCGGCGAACCCGTCATGGCCTTCGCCGGTGGCAAGATGACCGTCGGGCTGGTCACTTGGCACGTCCCTCTCGCCGAAGTGCCCCGCGCCATCACCAGCGAGGACATCCGTCGCACGGTGCTCGCGCTCATCTCACTCCGCGTGAAGCTCGGCGACCGTCGGCCACGCATCGCCGTCTGCGGACTGAATCCGCATGCCGGTGAAGGCGGCCTACTCGGCAAGGAAGACGATGCAATTATCAGGCCAGCCGTCGAAGCCTTGCGCGCCGAAGGCCATGACGTCACCGGCCCCCTGCCGGGCGACACCGTCTTCCATCGACATCTCCAGGGCGAATTCGACGCCGTCGCCGCAATCTACCACGACCAAGGTCTCGCGCCGCTGAAGGCCATCGATTTCTCGACTTCGGCGAACCTGAGTCTCGGCCTCAAGCACGTGCGGACGAGCCCCGACCACGGTACCGCCTACGAAATCGCCGGGCAAGGCAAGGCGGACCGCGGCAGCTTCGATTCAGCGATGCGCCTCGCGCGCCTGCTTTCGGCCTGATGCGCTCACTATTCCTCTGGATTGCGACCTGCCTGACGTTGAGCGCCAGCGGGCATCGCATCGCCAGCTACAGCCCGGGCGCGACACAGACCTTAATCGACCTCGGCTGCTCTGCTGAGATTGTCATGGCCACGCGCTGGTGCCCGCTACCGAAGGATCATCCCGCCGCGCGCGACGCCGACGTGTTCCTACCCGACCTCGAACGACTGCTCAGGACGAAGCCAGATCTCGTGATCATCCCGCGCATGGCCAATCCACTCTGGGCCGAGAAGTGCGCCAAGGCCGGATTACGCACCATCGTACTGAACCCCGAAGCGAAGGACTCTGTCAGCAAGGACATCCTTCTCCTCGGCGAAGCGACCGGCCGCCCCGATGCCGCGAAGAAGATTGCCGCGCCCCTCGCCAATCGGCCCGCGACGACCACGCGAAAGATCATCGTCATCTGGGACGGAGTCATGGCCGGCCCCGATAGTTATCTCGCCGAACCGTTGGCGGCCGCCGGATTGAAATCTGCGTTGACGCGCGGCGCCTGGATTAAGTTCGACTGGGAGCTGCTGGTCGCTGCGAAGCCGGACGCCGTGCTCTGGATTCAAAATTCCGGTTCAGTCAGCCCCATCACGACCAGCCCTGAAAAAGCCCTTGAAATGGCACGGATTCCCGGAGTCAGAGACCTGGACTGCGTTAAAAACAAGCACGTCTATCAGGTCAATAGTGGCAGTAACTGGTTGCCTGGCAGTGGCTTAACGAAGTCATTGGACGAAATTATCCGTATCCATAACGCGATTGGCCAGTAGGGTAAACTCACCGACTGGAATAACCTCCGGCCGATTGACTTGGTTCGGAAACTGCCAACCATCTATGACCACCATGAACACCAAGTTCCTTAAACTCCTGACCCTCACCGTAGGTATCCTCGCCCTCTCCGCTGCCTTCGTCAGTGCCGAAGAAAAGAAGAAGTGCGACGGCTGCCCGTCCGAAAAAGAAAAGCCTAAGGCGTCCCTCGTCTCCGAAGAAAAGAAAAAGGACGACAAGTGCCCTTGCGACAAGGAAAAGCCCAAGGCTGCTGCCGGCGAAGAGAAGAAGGACGGCAAGTGCCCCTGCGATAAAGAAAAACCGAAGGCCTAATCCGCTCACTCAGGCGATCAAAGGACGAACCACCCGGTTCGTCTTTTTTGTTGGTTCAGAAGTCCAGCTTCAGTTCTGCGCGCACGAAAGCGGGGAAATCATCGTGCAGCGCGAAACCACGGCGGGCCGCCTCCAAAAGCTCCTCGGGCTTGGCTGCGCCGCTGCGCATCGCACACGAGCGAATACCGGCGTTGAGTCCGGCCTCCCAATCGGAAACGCGGTCGCCGGTCATCCAACAGCGTGCCGGATCGAGTCCGTGCTCGGCGATTTTTTCCAGGATAAAGCGCGGACTCGGCTTGCGGTACAGGGACGGCTCGTCGGGCCGCTCCGGCGCCGCCTTGATTTCTAAGATACCCGGGGCAGGCAGGGCCAGCAGCTCGAGCATACGGCGGTTGCACGCCTCGTATTGAGCCCAGGTAAAGATGCCACGATTGATGCCGCTCTGGTTCGTCAGCACGAAGAGGCGATAGCCGGCATGAAGGCAGGCCGCCAGGGCAGGCTTCACCCCCGGAATCAGCTCAATCTGGTCCTCCCGGCAGGTATGGTGGTGGTCGCGGATGAGGTTACCGTCGCGATCGAGGAAAAGGGCGGGATGGCTGGGCATTTGGCCAGACAAACAAACCCGCCCACATTCGCAAGGGAATGGAAAGGGGGCTTGACCGAGGGGGTGGGAGGGGTAGAACCGACCCTCATCCCAGCGTAGAACCATGGCCAACCCGAAACGTAAACAGTCCAAACGCCGCAGCCGACTCCGTCGTGCCGCCAACCAGTTCCGCGCCCCGAAACTCGTTAAAGACGCCGAATCCGGTGCTCTTCGCCGCTCCCACCGCGTCGACCCGACTTCGGGCAAGTATCGCGGTCGCCAGGTCCTAGACACCGGAGCCTAAGCTCCACCCGGGCTCCACCCGGGCTCAGCCCGACCTCATGACCGAAGCCACTCCGAAGAAAGGCCACCGTATCGCCCTCGACTGCATGGGTGGCGACATGGGCCCTTCGGAAGCCGTCGCCGCCGCTGCCCTCGCTTTTAAGGAAGGCATCATCGGGCCGGACGACGCTTTAGTGCTCGTCGGCCATGAAGATAATCTTCGCATGCTTGCGACCAAGCATCGTGCGCTGAAGAACAGCCGCGTCGGCTTCCGCCACGCCGCTAGCATCGTCTCGTCGGACGACGCCCCGATGGCCGTCCTGAAATCCAAGCGTGACTCCTCGATGGTGGTCGCGCTCGAGATGTTGAAAGCCGGCGAAATCGACGTCGTAATCTCGACCGGCAACACCAAGGCCCTCGTCGCCGCGGGCACCATCAAAGTCCGCCCGATGGAAGGCGCCGAACGTCCCGCCCTCGCAGCCATCATGCCGCGACGCGAAGGCCATTTTATCCTGCTCGACGTGGGCGCCAACCCCGAGGCCACGCCTGCCCAGATGGTGCATAACGCCGTGCTGGGCTCCATCTACGCCCAGAGCGCCCTCGGCATCGCCAGCCCGCGCGTCGGCCTCCTCTCCGTCGGCACCGAAGAAGGTAAAGGTGGCCCGCGCATCAATCGTACCCACACCCTGCTCAAAGCCATGGGCGGGCGCATCAATTACGTCGGACCCGTTGAAGGCTTCGACGTCTTCGGCGACGCTTGTGACGTCGTCGTAACCGATGGCTTCACCGGCAACGTGATCCTCAAGACCCTCGAAGGCCTCGTCTACATGGTCCGCGACATGGTCGGCAGCAAAGTGAAGAGCAATCTCGTCTATCTGGCTGGCGGCATCGCCATGTTCCCGCTCTTGCGCGACCTCAAAGGCAAACTGAAGCCAGAACGTTACGGTGGTGCCCCACTCCTCGGACTCACCGGCCTCGTCATGAAGGCCCACGGCTCGAGTAATCGCCAGGGTATCTCCAGCGCCATCCGCCTAGGGCTTGAAGCCCTCGGCCATGGCGCCGGGCACCGCATGCTGACCTCGCTGGCCGAGGCGAATACGGTCATTTCCTCGACCCCGGAGGAAGCCTGAGGTTTTAGTGTTCCCTTCCCCGCCCAAGGGG
>CAXNEN010000010.1:0-15918 GCA_964201505.1 Opitutales bacterium | reverse complement strand
GGCGTGCGCGTGGAGAAAATCGCTAATCTCTCAAATAACATCGCGATGAACCTCGAGGCCGAGGCCGTTCGTATTCTCGCGCCGGTGCCAGGCAGGGGTACCGTCGGCATTGAGATCCCGAATAAGAACCGCAAGGACGTGCTCCTGCGCGAGATCATCGAATCTAAAGCCTGGGCGGAGGCCGCGATGGAGCTGCCCGTTGTGCTCGGCGTGGACAGCGTCACCAACAAGCCCGTCATCCAAGATCTCGCCAAGATGCCGCACGCGCTCATCGCCGGCGCCACCGGCCAGGGCAAGTCCGTCTGCATCAACGCCATCATCGTCTCGCTCCTCTACCGCTGCACGCCCCAAGACCTGCGCTTCATCATGGTCGACCCCAAGGTCGTCGAGTTGCAGATCTACAATAACCTGCCGCACCTGCTGATCCCGGTCGAGACCGACGCCAAGCGCGTGCCGGCGGCGCTCAAATGGATCATCGCGGAGATGTCGCAGCGTTACAAAATCTTCGCCAAGAGCGGCGTGAAGAATATCACCGGCTTCAACGCCAAATTCGCCAAGGAGGCGGGTCTCCCTAAGCAGGAGGAGTTGGCGCTCAGCCCCGACGAGTTGGCCGCCGCGGTCGCGGCGGCGGAAGAAGTGATCGACGACGGCGTGCGCGTCCAGAACGAGAAGCTGCCCTATATCGTCTGCATCATCGACGAGATGGCGGACCTTATGATGGTTGCGGCTAAGGACGTCGAGACGTCCGTCGCCCGCATTGCCCAGCTGGCTCGTGCCGCGGGTATTCACCTCGTGCTCGCCACGCAGCGTCCGTCGACGGATGTCATCACGGGTCTCATCAAGGCCAACCTGCCTACGCGCATCGGCTTCAAGGTCGCCTCACAGATCGACTCGCGCACCATTTTGGACCGTGGTGGCGCCGAGACCCTCGTCGGCCGCGGCGATATGCTCTTCGTGCCTCCGGGCAGCGCCACGCTCAACCGCGTGCAGGGTGCGTTCGTCGGCGAGCAGGAAGTCGCCGCGATTGTCGCGTTCCTGGCGGAGAAGAACGGCAAGCCCGAGTTCGCCCAAGATGTCATCAAGGCTATCGAGAAGGGCGCCTCCGACGGCACGGGGGGCGAAGAGGGGGAGGACGGCGAAGACCCGCTGGTCGCGCAGAGCTGGGCCATCATCAAGGAGACGCGTCGCGCTTCGGTCTCGATGCTGCAACGTCGCCTGAAGCTTGGCTATAACCGCGCGGCCCGCATCATGGATGTCCTCCATGACAAGGGTTACGTCGGTCCGGAGAACGGCTCCAGCCCGCGCGAGATTCTGGTCGAGTGAGGCAGCGGGAAGATAGAGGCCCAGAGGCTCAGAGGCTCGGTGGACCAGACGATCACTTCAGGTGGCAGGTGGCGACCACGGGCATCGGGTGGCAGGAGATGAATCGCCCGCCACCTGCCGCCTGAGGCTGGCTTGGGTAGGGCGGCCATTGCCATGGCCGCCGTTCGCCACGGCACGAGCGTAGAGTCGGGTAAAGTCTTCCGTGCTTCGATATCCGTCCGCCCACGGATGTGATGGCAATCACGTCCCTACCTCGTGCCAGCTCACTTCTTCTCCTTCTTCTTCTTTTCAGTCACGACCGGCTTCTTCTTTTCTGGCACGGGGATGGAAGGCTCAGGAACGGGCTTGGTCGGATCGACCGTCGGGGCTGGGGCGTTCGGGTCGAAGAAAGGCTTCGGCTCCGGGGCAGCCGGGGTTTCCTTGGCGGGTTCGGCGGCGATGGCCAGTCCGGCGGAGAGTAAGAGGGCGAGGACAGACGGCATCATGGGGATAAGGGTAAGACAGCGTCGCCGGACGGAAGTTTCAAGCCGGGCGTGATGGGCATAAAAAAGCCCCGCTTAAACAGGGCTTTCTGCGAAGGCGTTCTTTCTCAGAGCGCGCTGACTTCCTTCGGCTTCTTGTCCGCCGGCTTTTTTTCGGAGGTGGGCTTGGTCACCGGCTTCTTTTCTTCGGGCTTTTCTTGGTCGACCTCTTTCTTCGCTTTCTTGAGTTCCTTCGCAGCGGTGGCGCCAGCGACGACTGCAGCTTCGGCGAGCTTGGCGTTGGAGGGGGAGGCGGCCTTATCGGTACCGATGGCGGCGAGCTTAGCGGCTTCGGCCAGGGCGACCTTAGCGGCTTCCATTGCAATCTGGGTGGCGGCGTCGACGGAGTCGGCGACGAGCGGAACGGTATCAGCAGCCTCAGCGGCAGGCGCGGCCACTTCTTCTTTCTGGGGCTTCTTCTTGTCGGCGGTGGTCGTCTTGCGGGTCGTGGTGCCACCGGTGGCCTTCTTATTGGTGGTCGTGGTCGTCGTGGCGGCGCTGGCGAGCGCCACGGCGGCGAGCAGGGCAAGGAGGTTGGTCTTCATGTTATGGATAATACACCACGTGCTGGGCGGAGTTTCAACCCCCGACAGGGCGGAAGGTGAAGAAGGCCGCTCCAGGGGTGCAGAAAAGGCCTCCAAACAGGGCCATTTCCATTTCTGCCAGAGGAAGCAACACACGAAAGGCTCGAAAAGCAGAAGGGAAACACGCTCTTGGTTCATCCGCAGCTGGCCCCGGCAAAGGCCACGCACATTGCTGCGGTGGGCGGGGCGGGTACGGATATTCCGCCTATTCGCTTGCTCGCCCAAGGCATTTCCCAATGAAAGTGCCTTCGATGTCTTCCATCGAAAACCTGTTAGGTCAAAATCGTGAGTGGTCAGAAGGCGTTCGTCGCCAAGACCCTTCCTTCTTCGAGACCCTGTCCAAGCAGCAGAATCCTCGCTACCTCTGGATCGGCTGCTCCGATAGCCGCGTCCCCGCCAACGAAATCGTCGGCCTGCTACCCGGTGAGCTCTTCGTGCACCGCAACGTCGCCAATGTCGTTGTCCACTCCGACCTGAATTGTCTCTCGGTACTGCAGTACGCGGTGGACGTCCTGAAGGTCGAGCACGTCATCGTCTGCGGACACTACGGCTGCGGTGGCGTGCAGGCCTCGCTTGAGCGCCGCAATGTAGGCCTCGTCGACAATTGGCTGCGCCACGTGCGCGATGTGCACCACAAGCACGCCATTGTCGTCGAGTCCGTGCTCGGCCCAGCGAAGTTGGACACGCTCTGCGAACTCAACGTCATCGAACAGGCGGCTAATGTCTGCCACTCCACCGTCATGCAGGATGCCTGGGCTCGCGGCCAGAAGGTTGAAGTGCACGCCTGGATCTACGGTCTGCGCGACGGCCTGATTAAGGATCTGGGCCTGAATGTCGCGTCGCTCGAGGCGCTGACGCCAGCTTACGGTAAGGTCCTTGCCCACTACCGCCGGCTGGGTGGAACCGCTGGGTGATAGGTCCGCTTGAGTGCCGTCTAGGCCCCGTCAGCGTGGCGGGATGATATCTCAGGATCGACCGCGCGAGCGGCTGGTGCGGCTCGGTCCGCGCGCCTTACTCGATGCCGAGCTCATCGAACTCCTCATCGGCACCGGCACCAAAGGCGCGCCGGCCCCGAATGTTGCGGCGGCTTTGCTCGCTGAGGCGGGAGCGTTGGCTGCTTTGGCGACTTGGGATACGCATGACTTCGGCCGCGTACATGGGCTCGGTCCGGCGAAGGCCGCCGAACTCGCCGCCGCGATGGAACTCGCCCGGAGAATCCGCGAACGCGCACATGATCCGGGTGAGAAGCTCGACGCTCCGGCTAAGGTCTGGGCGCGGCTCGAGCCGTTCGCGGCGGGGCTCGCGGTGGAGAAGTGCTGGGTCCTCTGCCTGAACCGGCGCAACCGATTGCTCGCCCTGCATGAGGTCAGTTCGGGAACAGCGACCAGCTCCTTGCTCCATCCCCGCGAGGTCTTCCGGCAGGCCCTGAAGCATGCCGCGTCGGCGGCGATCGTGGCGCACAACCACCCCAGTGGAGACCCGACACCGAGTCCCGCGGACCGGGCCGTGACCCGGCAATTGGCTGATGCCGGGAGGGTGTTGGGCGTGGAATTGCTCGACCATGTAGTCATCGGCCGTCCGGAGGCCGATCCGGCAGGGAAAGGGTGGTTTAGTTTCGGGGAGGCGGGTTTGATTTAGAGAAACTTACGCACGACTCCGATTTCAAGACCGTCCCCTTCGCATGGCTATTACCAAGGACTTTGGTCATCCGAATAGGACAGCACGTGGTGATGTCCCACCCTAGCCATCATCTGTCATCACCGCTTTAAAGGGGCCCCGCCTGTGCCGATTCCGATTGGAGCTCCACTTATTCCTGGATTTAGGTGGGCGGTACGTTGCCACGGCTCGGACGAGGCCGGTCGGGTCGCACCTCCCTTATATTATGTTCGTAGGGAAGGGAGGCTGCCGCGGGTGTCGAACACTGCAGGGGATAGTCATCATGACGACATTCTCGGGAAAAAGCAAGCAGGGGAGTATCGGACGGAGCTGACTCCGCCAATGAAACGGGCCGCACTTTCGTGCGGCCCGGGCTATGGCTAGCCAACAACGATTGATTATTCGGCCGTGACGTTCTCGGCGACGCCGACGGCTAGGGTCATGCCACCGACGACCTGGACCTTCTCCATGATGATTTTCTGGATTTCCTCCAGGACCTTCGGGTTCTTGATGAGGTAGTCCTTGGCGGCTTCGCGGCCCTGGCCGATGAGCTGGCCATTATAGGCGATCCAGGCGCCCTTCTTCTCGAGAATTTTGTGTTCGATGCCGAGGTCGAGGACGGAGCCAGAGCGGGAGATGCCTTCGGTGTACATGATGTCGAACTCGCACTCCGTGAAGGGAGGGGCGACCTTGTTCTTCACGACCTTCACCTTGGTGCGGTTGCCGATGACTTTGCCGGAAGGTTCCTTGATCTGGCCGATGCGACGGATGTCGATGCGGATGGAGGAGAAGAACTTCAGGGCACGGCCACCGGGGGTGGTCTCCGGGCTGCCGAACATCACGCCAATCTTTTCGCGGATCTGATTCGTGAAGATGCAGATGCAATTGGTGCGGCTGATGGCGGCCGTGAGGCGGCGCATGGCTTGGCTCATCATACGGGCCTGGACGCCGACGGTCGCGTCGCCCATCTGTCCGTCGAGTTCCTGCTTCGAGACGAGAGCGGCGACCGAGTCGATGACGACCACGTCGACCGCCCCGGAGCGGATGAGGGTTTCGACGATGTTGAGGGCGTCTTCGCCGGATTCGGGCTGGGAGACCAGGAGGTTGTCGAGGTCCACGCCGACGATTTTGGAGTAGCGAGGGTCGAGGGCGTGTTCGACGTCGACGAAGACGGCGTTGCCGCCCTGGCGTTGGATCTCGGCGATGATGGAAAGACAGAGGGTCGTCTTACCGGAGGATTCCGGGCCGAAGATCTCGACGATACGGCCGCGGGGGAGGCCGCCGACGCCCAAGGCAAGGTCGATGGCAACCGAGCCAGTGGAGACGGACGAGACTTGCATCTTGGTCGCGTCTCCCATGCGCATCAGGGTGCCGTCGCCATACTGCTTGTTGATGGCGGAGAGAGCCAGATCGAGGGTCTTCTTCTCGGCTGCCTGGTTGGCAGATTTTTCTTTAGCGGTGGGTTCGGATTTGGCGGACATAGCGTTGGGTATGCGTAAGGGAAAGTGCCGAGGGCTGGGGCGCTTGCAAGCAAAATGAACAAATGTTCACTACTTCTTTCTACCCCCCACCTGACGGGGGTTAGAAGCTAAATAAATCCACCAGCCAATCCCAGAAATCTACTTCTTTCTTGTGCTTTATGGCAATTTTAGGCGCAGGACTGACCTTCGGGAGCCGGGCCAGCTGGAGGGCTTTCTCGGCTTCGAGCTGCTTTAGCTTAAGCAGTCCTTGGGTCATCAGGCCCGCGGCCAGGTCGTCCCGGAGGCGTTGTTCGGCTTTGGCGCCGCCGGGGCTCTGGCACCCCAGGACAACGGCGATGATCCGGAGGTTGCCCGTTTTCACTGAAGTCACGATCGAGGCGTTAGCGGCGTTGGTCCAGCCGGTCTTCAACCCATCGCAGCCGGGGAAGCTTCCGAGGAGGTGGTTATGGTTGAGAAGCTCGAGGGGCTTGCCCGGACGGCGGAAGACGTACTGCTTCGTGCTGGTGAAGCGGAAGACCTCGGGGAATTGGCTGACAGTGATGGCGAGTTTGGCGAGATCGCGGGCGCTCGTGGTATCATGGGGTCCTTTGCCGTAGGTGAGCCCGCTCGGGGTGACGAAAGTCGTCCGGGTCATGCCCAGTTCGGCCGCGCGGCGGTTCATGCGGGCCACGAAGGCGGGCACGCTCCCTTCACGGTCGATGGCCAAGGCGACGGCCACGTCGTTGGCCGACTTCAGCAAGAGCGCATAGAGCATCTCCTCGACTGTGAAGCTTTCGCCTGGGGCGAGCCAGACCTGCGAGCCGCCGATGTCGGCGGCGGCCTTGGTGACCGCGACGCGGCTACGCATCGTCAGCTTGCTCGCCTTAATGTCCTCCAGGACGAGTAGGGTCGTCATGAGCTTTGTGACGCTTGCCGGGTGGCCCGGGAAGTCGGCCTTGTCCTGCGAGAGTACCGTCCCGGTAGCGGCGTCCACGCAGATCGTGCCGGCGAAGCTCATGCCCACCTTCGAATAGCGCGTAGTGACGTCCGCCTCGGCCGGAAACGACAAGCTCAGGAGGAGGGTGGCGATGGCGGCGAAGCGCACGCGCGATTGGTTAACGGACCGCGTCCGTGAGCAAGACCGATTTGCGTTAATATTATTACCTGACCAACTTGCCGACATGCGCCTCTACCTGCTCCGACATGCCGAAGCCGTCCCCGGGGAGCCGGATGCCTCGCGCGACCTGACGGCGCATGGCCAGCGCCAAGTGGCCGTACTCGCCAAGGGCCCGGGTCGGGTGCCGCTCGAGGAGGTCGACGCGATCGAGCATAGCCCACTCGTCCGCGCGGTGCGCACGGCCCAGCTACTCCGGCTGGCGACCGGCTCGCCGTTGCCGCTCAAGGTGCTGGGCGGCTTGGAGCCGGAGCATGATCCGCGGAAAACGGCGGAGCTGCTCGGCAAGTCCCGGCGGAGTCGCCTGCTGGTCGGGCATAATCCGCATCTCGCCGAACTGGCGGCCTTGTTGCTAGGCATCGCTGAGGGCGGGTCGGCGATTCGTTTCCGCAAGTCCGGCCTGATGGCCCTGGAGCGCACGGCCAAGCCGACGCGCCTGCGGCCTTACGGGGTCTGGAGCCTACTCTGGATGATCCCGCCCGACCTGGCGAAATGACACGCCCCGTTCTTGACTGAATGCGACCACGCCCTGACCCTGCCAGCGTGCTCGAAAGCCGTCGCCATCGCCTGATCTGGATCGCCGTCGGGTGTACCCATCTTGCGGCATTCGGAGCGGTCTGGTTGGGTGGATCGCTCGGCCGAAGCGAGCCAGCTCGCGAAGGCGGCCTCGTCATCGTGGCCCTGCTTCCTGAACCCATCGCCTTACCGGGTGAAGCCACGGGCGGGGTCGCACTTGGCGCCGGGCTGCCCGTCGCCGTCGCGGCGAACGTCGTCGCCGTCCCTTCCGTCGTGATGGTGCGACCCGCTTTGGCGGTGCCAACTTCCGCTCCCCCTACCGCCATTGCGACGAAGGGCGAAGTGCTCGCCGCCGCCCCGGCCCCGGTCGCCGAAGTGTTCGTGCCGCCGTCCTTCCTTTTCCGTCAGGAGCCGGCGTATCCCGAGCGTGCGCGTCGCGCTGGCGTCGAAGGGATTGTCGGCCTGCGCATTGTTCTCGCCGCGGACGGTTCTGTGCGTCACGTCGAAATGACGCGAAGCTCAGGAAGTCGGTTGCTCGATGAAGCCGCGTTGGCGGCTGCGCGTGCGTCAACGTTTGCGCCGGCCTCGCGCAACCGGACGCCGGTCGAAGCGGAAGCCGTTGCGAGCTACCGCTTCGAACTGCGCTGAGTCACTCAGAGGGGGAGAGAGGCGAAGGGCCTTATCTCAGGGTGACGAAATCGGGATGGGTGCCAGCAATCATCTGCCCGAAGCGACGCCAGTCGCCCGGCTTAAGGGAGCGGTCCATGACGACGGTGCTCGGTACGCTGGGTTCACAGCGAATGGACCAGAGCGGGCGCGCGCTCGTGGGCAACATGCCGAAGCGGATGTCGCCGATGAGCACGGCGGGACCATCGGCCGTGAAGCTGTTCCAGTCCTGCGTGAAGCGCGAGAAGTCGGCGACGATGACTGCCGCGGGCGAGCCAGCCGCGGGCAGGCCGGGACTGTTTGGAGTCAAAGCCACGCGCTTTTCGCCGACGATCACCTGCGGGTCCGCGAAAGGCATAACGCGCACGGCAGCTGTATGCCACTTGCCGCCTTCGAGCCACACGCAGCGCCAGACAACGAGATTGAGGGCGGTCGGCTTGACCGCGACGCGTTCGACGCGGTGGGTGAGCTGTTGTGTAGCGAACCACTGGCGCAGCGCAGTCTCCGCGCGCACATGCTGCCAGACGCCGAGCAACGCATACGACGTAAACCAGACCAGGCCGTAGACGGCGAGTCGGGGCGCGGCCTTCTTCCAGGCGAGGATCGCGAGCACCAACACCGGCAGGGTGGCGATGAGGTCAATAATTGGCATGCAATCCCAAGCGTAGCGGCCGAAGTCAAAAGGCCAGAGCAGCATCGTACCGTAGCTCGTGCACGCATCGCAGAGCACGTGCGATAACGCACCCGCCAGCCCGGGCAGGAACAGGTCTCGCCAATGCGCGTCCGGTCGGCGGCGGAAGAACCAAGCCGAGATCAAGGCGGCGAGGAGACCCCAGACAGGCGCGAAGGCGAAGCTGTGCGTGAAGTGGCGATGCCAGCGGAAGGAGACGAGCGGATCGCCGGCGGAGCGGATAAAGACGTCCAAGTCAGGGCCTTCGCCGGCGAGCAGGCCGGCCAGGGCGGCGGCGGGCAGGGAGGCGCCGGCGCGGCGGACGGCGATACCGGCGGCGATTCCAAGGGCGGCGTGCGTGACGTTATCCATGCGATGAACTTACGAGCCTCCTTTGGGGAAGGAAGACGGACTTTCGTTTTTTGTCCCAGAATCGCCAATAGGCTGGAACCTGCGGGGTTTCCCCACGTCTAATAAAACACCCCCATGAGACTGCTTTTCTCCGCCTTGGCGCTATGCGTCGTCGCTCTCGGTCAGGCTGCCGACAAGGACTATCCCCTCGTCGATGCCAAGGAGGTCCGCGCCCGCGGCGGCCTGCCGAATTTCTTCCTCAAAGCCCAGACGGCCGGCGCCGAAGTGAAGATCGGTTACCTCGGTGGTTCGATTACCGCGCAGAGGGGCTGGCGCGTGCAGACCCTTGCCCATTTCCAGAAGGCCTACTCGCAGGCGACCTTCACGGAGATTAATGCCGCCATCGGTGGCACCGGTTCGGACCTCGGCGTCTTCCGCGTGCAGCAGGACGTGCTCTCGAAAGGGCCGGACCTACTCTTCGTCGAGTTCGCCGTGAACGACGGCGGTGCGGACCCGCAGCGCATCATCCGTGCGATGGAGGGCATCGTTCGCCAGACTTGGAAGGCGAATCCCAAGACCGATATCTGTTTCGTGTACACCATCACTGAAGCGCTTTCCCCGCCGATGCTCGAAGGCAAGCTGCAGCGTTCCGCGAGTGCCATGGAGAAGGTCGCCGACTTCTATGGCATCCCGACGATTACTCTTGGCATGGAAGTCGCCAGGCTGGCCAAGTCCGGCCAGCTGCTTTGGAAGGCACCGTTCGTCCGACGAGCCTTCGCCGCCGCCGACCAGGCCGCGCTCGGCGACAAGTTCGTCTTCGCGGCGGACGGCGTGCATCCACATGATTCCACCGGCCAGGTGCTCTACACGCAGGCCATCGTCCGTTCGCTGCCGGCGCTCGCCATCGCGAACCATATGCCGACCGTGCACGTCAGTAACCTCGCCCTCGATCCGGCCAACTACGACCGGGCGACGCTTGCGCCGATCACCGCCGCCAAACTCTCCGACGGGCTCGCTCCGGCGGACATGAAGACGGCCGATTACGCCAAGAGCTGGGCGAACCGCTTACCCGCGATGGTCCGCCTCACGCAACCTGGCCAGAGCATCGAGTTCAAGTTCAAGGGCACGCACTGCGCCGTGTATGACATTGTGGGCCCGGCCGGCGGCAAGGTCGCCGTGACTCTCGACGGCAAGAAGCCTTTCGTCGTCCAGCGGATCGATGCTTACTGCACCTATAATCGTCTCAGCACCTTCACGGTGGGTACCGACCTGCCGGAAGGCGTGCATTCCGTCCGGTTGGAGCTCTTGGCCGACCCGATCGACAAGGCCGCCTTCCTGGCGAAGAACAAGAATCTGATCGATAAGCCCGAGCGCTTCGTCCCCCTGCATTTCTTCCCGGGTGCACTGCTCATTCTGGGTGAACTGGTCCCTTAAAAGGACGCGGATTGACGCCCAGCCTTGACCGCCCCCTGACCCCCTCCAAAACTCCGACCCTCCCCACCTCACCCACACACCCATGCGTTTCGGCCTTAACACGTTCCTCTATGCCTCTCCGTTCACCAACGAGAGCGTCCATCTCTTCAAGAAGCTCAAGAACTGGGGCTTCCACACCGTCGAGATCCCGATTGAAGATCCTTCGCATACCGACCCGAGGTTCCTGAAGGCCGCCGCCGCCAGCGCCGGTATCGCCATCGGCTCCATGTGCGCCTGTATGGGCCCTGGTCGCGACCTTCGCGGTTCCGCGCAGGATCAGGCCGCCGGCCGCAAGTACATCATGGCGCTCATCGACCAGGCCGCCGTCGCCGGTTGCCCGCGCATCATCGGCCCGCTCTATTCCGTCGTCGGTCTTAGTGGTGCCCATGACGACAAGACCAAGGCCAAGCACTTCAAGATGGTCGTCAAGAACCTCAAGGCTATCGGTAAGTACGCGCAGAAGAAGGGCATCGAGCTCGACATCGAGCCGCTGAACCGCTTCGAGACCGACTTCCTCAACACCTGCGACCAGGGCCTCCGCCTCGTCAAGGCAATCAACCTGCCCAACGTGAAGCTCCTCCTCGACACGTTCCACATGAACATCGAGGAGAAGAACCAGGCGGCGGCCATCATCAAGTGCGGCAAGCACCTCGGTCACTTCCACGCCTGCGGCACCGACCGCGGCACCCCTGGTGGCGACTCCCTCGATTGGAAGCCCATCGTCGCCGCCCTGAAGAAGATTGGTTATAAGAAGGACGTCGTCATCGAATCCTTCACCACCGACGTCAAGGTGATCGCCCGTGCCGCCGCTATCTGGCGCGCCATGGAGCCGCACCGCGACGACATCGCCGTCAAGGGGCTGAAGAACCTGAACCGCTTCTTCGGCAAGCAGAAGTAACCCTTCCGACCCTCTACCCCATGAAACTGCTTACCCCCTTCCTCGTCCTCGCCGCGCTCTGCACGGCGGTCTCCGCCGAGGACAAGAATCTCTTCAACGGCAAGGACCTCGCGGGCTGGAAAGGCCTGGATTACTGGTCCGTCGAAGACGGTGCCATCACCGGACGCACGACCAAGGAGAAGCCCACCAAGGGCAACACCTTCCTCGTCTGGGAAGGCGAAGTCGCCGACTTCGAGCTCACGTTCCAATACAAGATCGTCGGCGGAAACTCCGGCGTGCAGTATCGCAGCAAGCTCGTCGACGCTAAGGGCTTCGTGATTTCCGGTTACCAGGGCGACTTCGAAGCGGGCAAGACCTACTCCGGTATCCTCTATGAGGAGCGCGGCCGCGGTATCCTCGCCAAGCGTGGCGAGAAGGTCGTGATCAAGGAAGGCAAAGAAGCCAATAAGCCGAAGATCGAAGTCACCGGCTCGCTCGGTAAGACCGACGAGATTCAGGCCAAGATCAAGGCCGAGGCTTGGAACGAATACCGCGTCGTCGCCAAGGGCGGCCAC
This sequence comes from Opitutales bacterium, assembly GCA_964201505.1. Taxonomy (GTDB): domain Bacteria; phylum Verrucomicrobiota; class Verrucomicrobiia; order Opitutales; family UBA953; genus UBA953. Next base: position 4,072 of record CAXNEN010000010.1, on the reverse strand, counting down.
CTGCAGCACTTCATCAACGGCGTGCAGACCGTCGACGTCACCGACGAGACCGCCGTCGGTGCCAAGAAGGGCCTCCTCGCCCTCCAGCTCCACGCCGGCCCGCCTATGGTCGTCCAGGTCAAGGATATCGTCCTCAAGGAAATCAAATAACCTCTCATGAAAAAATCCCTCCTCAGCCTCCTCCTGCTCTCGGCCGCGTTCGTCTCGGCCGCCGACAAGAAGAACGTCCTCCTCATCGCCGGCCGTCCGAGCCACGGGCCGGGCGAGCACGAGCATAACGCCGGCATCCAGCTCCTCGCCTCCGGCCTGAAGCAGTCTGCCGCCGACCTGGTCAACATCGACGTCTCCCTCAACGGTGAGTGGCCTTCTGACGAGCGTGTCGCCAAGGCGGACACGATCGTGGTCTATTCCGACGGCGGCGGCGGGCATCCCGCGCTTCCTCACCTCGACCAGCTCGCCAAGAAGATGGCGGCCGGAACGGGTTTCGTCTGCCTGCACTACGCCGTCGAGCCCGCCTACGAGCGTGCCGGTTGGCTCAGCGTTGACGGCAAGCCCGTGAGCCCGGCTCCGGCCGGTCGTTCCTCCAAGGGTAAGGGCGCCCTCGAATTCAAGGACTGGCTCGGTGGTTACTTCGAGCAGAATTGGTCCGTGAATCCACATTGGATGGCCGACTTCAAGGTCATCCCCGATCATCCGGCCAGCCGTGGCGTGAAGCCATTCGGCTCGAAGGATGAGTGGTATTTCAACATGCGTTTCCGCGACAACATGGAAGGCGTCACGCCGCTCCTATCCGCGCTGGCTCCGGCGGAGACCATGAACCGCAGTGAAGGCTCGCACGCCGGCAACGCCGATGTGAAGAAGATGGTCCTCGAAGAAAAGAAGCCCGCGGTCGTTGCCTGGGCGGTCGAGCGCAAGGATGGTGGACGCGGCTTCGGTTTCACCGGCGGCCACTTCCATGCCGGCTGGGCCAATGACAGCCAGCGCACGCTTGTCCTCAACGCGATTGTCTGGACCGCCAAGGCCGAAGTCCCCGCTGCCGGCGTCACGACGAAGTTCACTGAAGAAGAACTTAACGCGAACCTCGACAAGAAGACCCCGCGCAAGGCCCCGAAGAAGAAGTAAACGACCGTTAGGTCGTCCGAATCAGGCCGGAGGTTCGCCTCCGGCCTGATTCGTGCCCGGAAAAGAGGCAGGCGGTTTGACCTCGGCGACCGCTCCGCAACCTTGCGGGCATGTCCAAGCACATTGCGATCATCGGCGGCACCTCCGGCATCGGCCGTGCGACTGTCGCGCAGCTCCAGGCCGATGGCCATACGGTCTATGCTGCGTGCCGCTCGCCTGACAAACTCGCCGACCTCGGCATCGTCGCGCAGCCGTTTGACGCCGCCGCGCCCAGTCCGCTGACCTGGCCGGAGCGTCTCGATGGCTTTGTCTACTTCCCGGGCTCAATCACGCTCAAGCCGTTCCATCGCCTCACCGCGGAGGATTTCCAGCGCGATCTCCAGGTGAATCTCTTCGGCGCCATCGCCGCGCTTCAGTCCGCGCTGCCTGCGCTCAAGGCCTCGGGTAACGCCTCCGTCGTACTCTTCTCGACCGTCGCCGTCGCGCAGGGTATGCCCATGCACGCCAGCATCGCCGCGGCCAAGGGTGCGGTCGAAGGCCTCGCCAAGAGCCTGGCCGCCGAATGGGCGCCGGCTATCCGTGTGAATGTCATCGCCCCGTCGCTGACGGATACCCCGCTCGCGGGCGCATTGCTCAACTCCGACCTCAAGAAGGAAGCCGCCGCGAAGCGTCATCCGCTACAGCAGGTCGGCCGCTCCGAAGACATGGCCACGCTGGTCGCGCATCTGCTCTCCGGGCACGCACGCTTCATGACTGGCCAAGTGCTCCACGTGGACGGCGGCCTGTCTTCGGTTCGTACGTTCTGAAGCGGGCACAAAAAACCCGGGCACCTAGCGGACCCGGGTTTCGAAGGAGCCTGCACTCCGGTTAGATCAACATCAGAGCTGGTTCTTCGAGGAGCTGCTTGAGCGCCTGAAGGAACTGGGCGGCGTTGGCGCCGTCGACCACGCGGTGGTCGCCAGAGAGGCCAATCACCATCCGGTGACCGATGACCATGCGGTCCTGAGCGTCGACGACGGGCTTCTTGATGGTCGCGCCGACGGAGAGGATCGCAGCGTTGGGTACGTTGATGATACCGTAGAAACCGGTGACGCCAAACATGCCAAGGTTGGTGACCGTGAAGGTCGAGCCCGACATCTCGCTCGGCGTGAGCTTTTTTGAGCGGGCCTTGCCGATGAGGGCCTTCGCCTCGATGGCGATGTCCTTGAGCGTCTTCGCGTGCGCGTCGCGGATGACCGGGGTGACCAGACCATCTTCGAGGGCGACGCCGAAGGAGAGGTGCACCGCGCCGTGGGTGCGGATGCTCGTGCCAGCCCAAGAGGCATTGACCGCAGGGACACGACGGAGGGCTTCGGCGGAGGCTTTCAGGATGAAGTCGTTGACCGAGAGCTTGATTGCGTCGGCGCCGGTTTCGGCGAGGCGCTTGTTTAGTGATTCGCGCATCGCCATGAGCGGAGCGGCGTCGACTTCGACTTCGAGGTAGAAGTGCGGGACGGTGATCTTCGACTCGAGGAGTCGGCGGGCGATCGTCTGACGCATGCCGCCCACCGGGACGTCGGCGTCAGGCTGAATACCCTTACCGTCAGCGGGTGGCGCGACGGCGACGTTGAGCGGGCCAGAAGGAGCGGAGGCGGCGGGTGCCAAAGCGGCGGCGGCGACATCGCGACCCACGACGCGGCCACCGGGGCCGGAGCCGGCGAGAGCGGCGACATTGAGCGCGGCTTTCTCGGCCATGCGCTTAGCGTAAGGCGAGGCCTTGGTGCGAGAAGCGTCGGACTGTGGTGAGACGGAGCCAGAAGAAGCCGGCGCAGCGGGGACGCAGCTCACTTCGGCCTTCTCGGGGATCGCTGGGACGGCGGTCGCGGGAGCCTTCGGTGCCGGAGCGGCGGCGGGTACCGGGGCGGCTTCGCCCTTCTTGCCGATAGCGCAAATCGGGGCGCCGACGGGTAGCTGTTGGCCGGCTGGGGCGTAGATTTTTAGAATCGTACCTGGTACCGTGCAGGAAAGTTCCATCGTCGCCTTGTCGGTTTCGATTTCAGCGAGGATGTCGCCGAAGGCCACCACTTGGCCTTCCTTGATATTCCATTTTACCAAAGTCCCCACCGACATCGTGTCGGAGAGCTTCGGCATATCGATAATTTCAGCCATCGGATTTGAAAAGTAAGAGGGGAGGAGGTTAGGCGAGCACTTTGAGCGCTTCGGCGACGACGCGTTCGACGTTGGGCATCTGCAGGTCTTCCATGCGCTTGCAGTAAATCTGCGGAGCGTCGATCGAGGATACGCGATGGATCGGGGCGTCGAGTTCGTCGAACGCCTTCGACTGGATGAGGTAGGCTACTTGGGCGTCGACACCGCAGAAGGGCTTGTTCTCTTCGACCAGCAGGGCGCGGTGCGTCTTGCGGACGGAGGCGAGGATGGTCTCCTCGTCGAGCGGGCGGATCGAGCGGAGGTCGACGACCTCGACGCTGACGCCGTGTTCCTGCTCGAGGATTTCGGCGGCCTTGAGGCTCGTGATCACGGCACGGCCGTGGGCGACAATCGTGAGGTCGGTGCCCACGCGCTTCACGTCGGCGACGCCGAGCGGCACAATGTAATCTTCATCAGGGACCTCGCCCTTGTCGTTATAAAGAATCGTATTCTCCATCACGTAGACTGGGTCGTTATCGCGGATAGCGGCCTTCATCAGGCCCTTGGCGTCGTACGGGGTGGCTGGGCAGACGACCTTGATGCCGGGGTGGGAGGCGAGGATGGCCTCGGGGGTGTGGGAGTGCGTGGCGCCGACGTTAGTACCGCCGTTGGCTGGGCCGCGGATGACGATTGGGCAGTTGATCAGGCCACCGGACATGTAGCGGATGTTGCCGGCGTTGTTCACGATTTGGTCGAAGGCGACGTACGAGAAGGACCAGAACATCAGCTCCATCACCGGGCGGATGCCGAGCATCGAGGCGCC
>CAXNEN010000009.1:0-16235 GCA_964201505.1 Opitutales bacterium | reverse complement strand
ACCCACGAGAAGTATCCCGGAACCGAGACGCCCAAGCGCTTCGCTAGCGACGTGACGCTCAAGGAAGGCGCGAGCTCCTTCCCCTTCAATATCTCGATGAACCAACCGCTCCGCCATGCTGGCCTGACCTTCTTCCAGTCGAGCTTCGGCAGCACGAAGGACGGTAAGAACCTCAGCGTACTCCAGGTCGTGCGTAATCCCGGCTGGCTCATTCCCTATATCTCCGTCGCGCTGATGTCCCTCGGCCTCATCTGGCACTTCGGCGTCTCCCTGCTGCGTGTCCTCCGCGGTCGCAGCGCCAAGGCGGCCGCCGTGCTAACCCTCGGTTTCCTGACCGCCACGGCCGAGGCGGCCGACGCCGGCTGGAACAGCCGCGCCTTCGGCGATATCCCGGTGCAGAGCGGCGGGCGGATCGTACCGATCGAAACCCTCGCCACGGGCTCCTTGCTCCAGATGCGCTCGCGCACCTCAATCAGCCTATCCCCACTCGAACGCATCGCCTTCGGCCAACGTCCATCCACCTGGACCGCGGAACAGCGTGAAGCGATCGCCAAGGAAATCCCTGCGCTCACGGTCGACCTTCAGGCCCTCCTCGAAAAACGATCGGTCCGGCTCACCGGCGGCGCCGTTCGCTCGGTCGACTGGCTCATCGAAGTCTGCTTCCGCGCCCCGATTGCCCGCCATCTGCCGACCTTCCGCGTCGAACACCCCAACGTGCTCAAACGCGTCGGTGGAGACCCGGAGAAGAGCCTCTACGTCAGCTGGGATGGCATCCTCAAAAATAGCGCCGAACTCAGTAAGGCGGCTGAACAGGCGCGCAAACGCCCCCAGGCCGACCGCGACGTCGAAGACCGTGGCCTCCTCACGCTCGAAAGCGCCGCCCGCCAGTATGCGACCCTGAGCATGACCTTCATCCCGGGGGATCTCCCGCCCGACGTCACTCCACGCCGTGAATACGGCGCCTGGATCACCGCTCTCAACCGCGCGCTCGCTGAAATGAACGCCAGCGCCACGGGCAAGGCCTTTGACCCCGAACTGCAGAAGACGGTCAAGACGTTCGTGGAACGCTATCAGGATTTCGAACGTCAAGGCGTCATCGGTCTGATGCCGCCCAAGGAGGAAGGCTCGCTCGCCCGCTGGGATAACCTCGGCGCCTCCCTCCTCGGCGTCATCAAGGACCAGAAAGTCCACCGGGCCGGTCTCGCCGAAGATGGTATCATCACCCGCTACGCCGACTTCTCGATGGCGTGGCGCGAAGGCGATGACGACGAGTGCTCTAGCCTGAGCTCAAAGATCGCGGCCTCGTTGAAGGGTCCTTGGACCGCCCGGGCGGAATCCGAAGCGAGCTTCGGCCGGCTCCAGCCTTTTTACTGGCTCCTTATCGCCTACGTCGTGGTGGTGCTCATGGTGCTTGTCTCCTGGGTGACCGGCTCCGAAGCCCTCCGCGTCTGGGGTTACCGCCTTCTACTGGCCTCCTTCATCCTGCACACCGCCGCCCTCGGTTACCGCATGTGGCTGCATGACCGTCCGCCCGTGACGAACCTCTATTCAACGGGGATCTTCGTCGCCTGGGGTGCCGTCGGCTTGGGCATCATGCTCGAACGCGTCTGGAAGAACGGTATCGGCGCCGTCGCGACAGGTATCACCGGTTTCGTCTCCTTGATCGTCGCCCATAACCTCGGCCTCTCCGGCGAAGACAACCTCGAAAGCGTCCGTGCGGTGCTCGATACGAACTTCTGGCTGGCGACGCACGTGACCATCGTGACGCTCGGCTACTCGGCGACCTTCGTCGCCGGCTTGCTCGGCGCCCTGCACCTCGCACTCCGCGCCTTCAAGAAGGACTACAACTGGGGCGACAGCGTCGCCCGTGCGGCCTACGGCATCCTCGCCTTCGCCGTCCTCGCTAGCTTCATCGGCACGATGCTCGGCGGCATCTGGGCCGACCAGAGCTGGGGACGCTTCTGGGGTTGGGATCCGAAAGAGAACGGCGCCATCCTCATCGTGCTCTGGTGCGCGCTCTGCCTCCACGCCCGCTGGGGTGGCCTCGTCCGCCGCGAAGGGCTAATGCAGCTCCTCATCTTCGGCAATATCGTCACGGCCTGGTCCTGGTTCGGCACGAATCTTCTCGGCGTCGGCCTACATAGCTACGGCTTCACGGAGACAGGGGCGTTCTGGCTCTATTACGTATTCTGCCCTTCGCAGCTCGCGCTCATCGCCCTCGGATGGCTCCCTGATCGCTCGAAGAGCGCCCTCAAGACCGCATGACCGAAGCCGCCGGCCCGACCTGGTTCTGCATCAAGGCCAAGCCTCGCCAAGAGGCGGTGGCGGTACAGAACCTACGGGCTGTCGGCATCGGCGAGCTGGTCTTCCCGCGCCTGCGCCGCACGCGACGCGGCCACGACAAGAACAAGGTCGTCGTCGAACCACTCTTCCCGGGCTACGTCTTCGCTCGCTTCGACCCGATGGAATTCCAGTCCACGATTCGGAGTACGCGTGGCGTACTCCACTTGGTCAGCCGCGAAGGCCGGCCGGTCGACGTCGAACAAGCGGTGATTGACGAACTCAACGCACTCGGCCCCGACGCTACCCTCTCGATGCTCGATGAGGAGTTGAAGGTCGGCACCAAAGCCCGCGTCATCCGCGGCATCTTCACGGGCTCCGAAGGCGAGGTCATCCGCCTCGAGTCACCCCAGAAACGCATCGCACTACTACTCTCCATCCTCGGCTCCGACCAGCCAGTCGAACTGCCGCTCGACGATGTCGAAGGCCTCCGCGACGAAACCTAGCCCATTCACGTGATCGTCGATCAACTTTCCGCCTCCGCTGCTTACGCGTCGCTGCATCCGCTCTTCCCTAAGGCCTTCGCCTACCTCCGGTCCTTCGACGTGAAGACGGAAGACGGGAAATATGAACTTCAAGGGCAGGACTTGGTTGCCATCGTGCAGCGCTACCAGACCGCCCCCTCCGCGGACAAGCTCTGGGAATCCCATCAGGTTTACGGCGACATTCAGGTCGTCTATCAAGGCCTGGAAAATTGCGGCCACTCCGACCAGAAGACCCTCGTGGTCACGAAGCCTTATATCGCCGAAAAGGACGTCGAGAAGTATGCCGCTCCGACCGCTCCCTCCGCCTTGCTCACCCTTGGCCGCGGCAATTTCGCGGTCTTCCACCCGCAAGATGGACACCAGCCAGGCGTGCAGGTTGGCGCTCCGGGCGAAATCCTGAAGGTAGTCATCAAGTTCCGCCTGAAGGTCTGAGCGGCTTGCAACTTCGCTAGGTTTACGGTGTCCTATGATCAACCCCATGAGACACCTCGCCTGCCTACTCCTTGTCCTTACCTGCGCCCTCGGCTTTGCTCAGGACGTCACCCGTACCTCCGACGTCATCTATACTAAGCATGACGGCGTGGCACTCACGATGGACATCTTCACTCCGGCCAAGCCTAACGGCGCCGCGATTGTCAAAATCATCAGTGGCGGCTGGAACTCCAACCATAACGGCATCAGCGACGGGGGCTGGACGAAGCACGGGTTCACCACGTTCGTCGTCGTGCACGGTACGCAACCTCGCTTCCACATCCACGAGATTGTCGGCGATCTCCAACGTTCCATCCGCTTCATCCGCGCCAACGCTGCCAAGTTCGGCATCGACCCGAACAAGATTGGCGTCACCGGCGGCAGCGCCGGCGGTCACCTCAGCCTAATGCTCGGCACACGCGTCCTCCCAGCCAATCCGAAGTCGAAGGATCCCGTCGAGCTGGTGAGCTCCGAGGTCAACGCAGTGGCCTGTTATTATCCGCCGGTCGATTTCCTCAGCTGGGCGAAGGAAGGCGACAGCAAGGAAGGCGCCGGCCCCCTGACCGTCCGCGCACCGGCCTTCGGACCGATCGTGACAACCGCCGAAGGACGCGAACATGCTGGCCGCGAACTCTCGCCCCTCTTCTGGATCAGCGAGAAGACCCCTCCGACCTACATCGTCCAAGGCGACGCCGACCCGCTCGTCCCTGACTCCCAGGCCCGCCGCTACCTCGCCCGCGCCAAGGAAGTCGGTGCCAAGGCCGAAGTCCTGATTCGCCTTGGTGGCGCGCACGGTGGTTGGATCGAGATGGCCGACGACAACGTCCGTATGGCCGAATGGTTCAGCCTCCATCTCCTCGGCCAGCAGCCGGCCAAGTCCTTCAACTTCGATATCTCGTCCTTGCCCAGCACGCCGGCACCGAAGAAGGCTGCCAAGAAGTAAGCATAGCCAAGGGAAGATTTACGCTGGCGGAAAAGCCCTGCCGTTTCCATAAAGATGGCATGGCTTCGCCATGCCGACTTATCCTCGCCCTCGACGTAGAGACCAAGGAGGAAGCCTTGGCGCTCGTCCGCCCGCTGGCCGGCAACCTCGCCTGGGTGAAGCTCGGCCTCCAGCTGTTCACACGCCACGGCCCTGGCATCGTCGACGAATTCCACGCGCTCGGGTTCAAGGTCTTCCTCGACCTGAAGTTCCACGACATCCCCAACACAGTCTCGTCCGCCATCAAGAGCCTCAAAGGCCGCCCCTGCTCCCTTCTCACTATCCACGCCTGTGGCGGACCCGAGATGATCGCCCGCGCCGCCGACGCCGCGAAGTCCACGCTGCCTGATTGCACCGTCCTCGCCGTCACGGTGCTGACCTCGATGGATCAGGACCAACTCGCTGCCACCGGGGTCGCGCACACGCCCGAAGAGCAAGTCCGCCTGCTGGGTCGCATGGCCATCAACGCCGGCATCGGCGGGCTGGTCTGCTCTCCACTCGAACTCCCGATCCTCCGCCAAGACCTCGGTGCCGGCCCGGCGCTCGTGACTCCGGGCATCCGTTATCCCGATGCCGCTGGTGACGACCAGAATCGCGTGATGACTCCCGCCCAGGCCGCGGCCGCGGGCGCCAGCTTCATCGTAGTTGGCCGCCCGATCCTCAAGGCCAAGGACCCCGCCGCTGAGACGCTCCGCATCCGCCGCGACATCGGCGAGATTATATGAGCGGCGCGACCGACATTCTGATTCTCCTCGCCGCCGGCTCTGCCCGGCGCATGCAAGCGGTCGTCGACGATAAGATTACGGCCCTCCTCGCCGGGAAACCGGTCTTCGTCCATTCGCTGCAGTCCTTCCTGAGCACGGGCCTCATCGGTCGCATAGTCATCACCTATCGCGACGAAGCCCAGCTCGCGAAACTTCGGACTCAACTCGCCGGCCATCTCCCCGACACGGTCGTCGACTTCGTCCCCGGCGGCGAGTCACGGCAGGACTCGGTGCTCGCCGCCCTCAACGCGTGCGAGGGCCATGCCGGCCTGGTGCACATCCATGATGGCGCCCGCCCGCTCGTCTCCCCGGAAGCCATCCGCAAGGTGCGAGAGAAGGCCAAGGAAACTGGCGCCGCCATCCTCGCGGGCCGCGCCGCCGACACGGTGAAGATTGCTAAGGTCGATTCGACCTCCGTCGAGACGTCGCCGGATCGCGGGCTAGTCTGGACGGCCGAGACGCCGCAAGTCTTCCGCACGGCCATCGTACTGAAAGCCTACCGCAAAGTCGCGGAACTACAGCGTAAGGTGACCGACGACAGTTCCGCCGTCGAGTTCGTCGGACAGGACGTCTCACTCGTCGAGAACCCTTCGGAAAACCTAAAGCTGACGCGTCCGGCGGACTTCGTCCTTGCGGAAGCAATCCTGAAGGCGCGCTAAGCGCTCAGTATCCGGCCTGACGGAGAGCGGCGTCCAGCTTGGCCTGGAAGTCTGTGATGTCTTGAGGCGTGGGGCGATAGCCAGGCGTGCGTGCGGTCATCCCGGGGCGACCCTGATGATCGATATACCAATCGGCCTTTTCGCCGTCGGAGAAAATGACGTGTCCACTAACCATGGCATGCGGCTGTGCGATAGTGTCGACTTCGACGGTGACGACGCCGGCGCCCTGGGGGGTCTCGGCAGGAGCGACCGGAGCGGTAGCGTCGGCGGCGACAGCTTCAGTCGCGACTTCCTCGGGCTTCGCTGGCTCTTCCTTCTCAATCAAGGCGAGGTTCAAATCGTCCACGAGGAAACGGACATCCATGTAAGTCATAGAAACCTCCAACTGCGTGGACAGGCGCTCCTGGATCTGCGAGAGCGTGGCGCCTTCGGCCACCCAGGCAGAAACCGTGGAAATCTGTGCGGGTGTCAGTCGGGCCATAGGGCGCTAAAGTGTGGGAGCCTCCGCCGATTTTCAAGCGTCCCGTCGCTTATTCGTTGGAAAATAGGTCCCCGCCCGCCAAGTTAAGCCCATGCAGTCCGAGATCCGCTGGCAAAAGCAGGGAGAGTTCACCGACATCGTCTACGAGAAGGCCGACGGCATCGCCCGCGTGACCATCAACCGCCCGTCCCGCCGTAACGCCTTCACCCCGGATACAATCGCCGAGATGCTTAAGGCCTTCGGTGATGCGCGCGACGACGCCACCATCGGCGTGGTGCTCCTCCGCGGCGCCAACCCACAGGACGACGGGAAATTCGCCTTTTGCGCCGGCGGCGATCAGAAAATCCGCGGCGACAAGAAAGGTGGCTATATGGGCAAGGACGGGGTCCCCCGTCTCAATGTCCTCGACCTGCAGCGCCTCATCCGCTCGATGCCCAAGGTCGTCATCGCCCTCGTGGCCGGCTTCGCCATCGGCGGTGGCCACGTGCTGCACGTAATCTGTGATCTCACCATCGCCGCCGACAACGCCGTGTTCGGCCAGACTGGCCCGACGGTCGGCAGCTTTGATGGCGGTTTCGGCGCTTCCTACCTCGCCCGCATCGTCGGTCAGAAGAAGGCCCGCGAGATCTGGTACCTTTGCCGCCAATACGACGCCCAGCAGGCCCTCGAGATGGGCCTCGTCAATACCGTCGTCCCCTACGAACAACTCGATGCCGAAGGCGTGAAGTGGGCCCAAGAGGTTCTCACCAAGAGCCCACTCGCCATTCGCTGCCTGAAGTCGGCTTTCAACGCCGAACTCGACGGTCAGGCCGGTATCCAAGAACTCTCCGGCAACGCCACCCTACTCTATTATCTTTCGGAAGAGGGCGACGAAGGTCGCGCCGCTTGGAACGAGAAGCGTCCTCCCAATTTCCGAAAATTCCCTTGGCTCCCGTAAATCCGATTCGCGTCACCGAGCGCGCGCAGAAGCTCGCGACCGAGGTCCTCCGGCCCGGCGACATCGCCGTCGACGGCACCGCTGGTAAAGGCCGCGACACGGCCTGCCTCGCCCAGGCCGTCGGCCCGAACGGCCATGTGTACGCCTTCGATATCCAGCCAGAGGCCATCGCCTCGACCCATAATCTCCTCGAGGTCGCTGGTCTTTTGGACCGCGTCTCTCTGCACCTGCGCAGCCACGCTGAACTCACCGCCGTCCTGACACCAGCGCAGGGTGGAAAGCTCGGCGTCGCGATTTTCAACCTCGGCTACCTGCCCGGTGGCGACGCCTCAATCATCACGCAGCCATCGTCGACCAACCACGCGCTCCGGGCCGCCTTCGATCACCTGCGTCCCGGAGGCCGTCTCATCTGCGTCGCTTACACCGGACACCCGGGCGGCCCTGAAGAATCCGATATCGTGCTCAAATTCGCCGAAGAACAGGCGGCCGCTGGACTCCATGTCGAGAAGGTCGGCTATTACCCCACCCCGGGTAAGCCCTGGATTTTGGTTGTGAACAAGCCGGCGGCTTGAAGCCGGACGCTTTCCTTTCAACCTTATCAGGATGTCCGCCCACCGACGCATCATCCTGACCGGAGCCACGGGTCTCATCGGGAAAGCCTTGGCCAGCCGACTCACGGGACTCGGCTACGACGTCGTCTCCTTTCGCTCACGCCATAATGGGTCCGGTGGCTTTAATCATCTTACGGGACACATCGACCGCGCCACATTCGAGGGTACCTTCGCGGTCATCCACCTCGCCGGCGAGTCCATCGCCCAACGCTGGACCGAGGCCGCCAAGGAACGAATCCTGACCAGTCGCCATGACGGGACCCGCCTCCTGGCGGAGACCTTGGCCGGATTGAAGCAAAAACCCGAGGTCTTCATCTCGATGTCCGGCATCAATCGCTACGGCTTACGACGAAAGGAAACTTTAGAGGAGACCTCGATGGTCCAAAACGATGGCTTCCTGCCTACGGTGACCGAAGCCTGGGAAAACGCGACCCTGCCAGCCTCTGGGGGAGGAATTCGTACGGTCCTACTCCGTACTCCCCTCGTCCTCTCCGCCTCTGGCGGCGGCCTGAAGCAAATGCTCCCCGCGTTCCGCCTTGGCTTGGGCGGTCCAATCGGCGGCGGCCAACAGCGAATGAGCTGGATAGCCCTTCCCGACCTCGTCGAACTTATCGTCTGGGCCTTGGAAAACCCCTCCATCCATGGCCCGCTCAACGCCGTGGCACCCCACCCGGTGACCCAAGCCGAATTCGCCCGCAAACTCGGCACCACCCTTCGTCGACCAAGCTTCCTGCCGATGCCCGCTTGGGCGCTCTCCCTCCTCTTTAGCCAGATGGGCCGCGAGACGATCCTCAGCGACCTATCGGCCTTCCCTCGCATAGCTCTCGATGGCGGGTTCCGCTTCGGCACGCCTGACCTCGCGTCGGCCCTCAAGCAGGCTCTCGGACCTAGATTTTAGATTGAAGGAACGAGGACGGACGGAGATTGTCCGGCCATGGTTCGCGCTGTCTTCGTCTTCACGGTCCTACTGCTCGTCGGTTGCGACGACGGTTCGCGTGCCGACTCCCGCACCCTCGACGTCGATGATCCGGAATTCCGCGCCGGACAAACCTTCCATAAGCAAGGCGAGACCCGCAAGGCCCTTGAATGCTACCTCAAGGTGATTGATAATCGTAAAGGGGCCGCCGAATCCCACCTCGAGGCCGGTCGCATGTACCTCGACCTGCAGGACCCCCTTCCGGCCATCTATCACTTCAACCAGTATATCCGGATGAAGCCGACCTCTGAGCAGTCGAACATCGTCCGCCAGATGATCAAGACCGCCGAGAAACAGTTCATGCAGCAGCTGCCCGGGCGGCCAATGGAACCAGATGCTTTAGGAGGAACCGACCTGAATACCCGCCTCCGCAGCCTGCAGCTTGAGAACGAAAAACTGAAACGCGAACTGGCCGACATCAACCGCAGCCATAAAGGCCTGACCCTTCCAGCCAAGACGACGAGCGATAAGCCGAACAACGACAAACCCGCGACCGCCGAAGACGGTAAACCCGCCCGCTTCCGCCAATACACGGTCGCCAAAGGCGACAACCTTTCGAGCATCGCCCGCAAGACCTACGGTGATTCCAATCCGGCCCGCGTGAGCGCCATCTTTAACGCCAACCGCGAAAAGATGACGTCGATCAACAACCTGCCGAAGATCGGTACGGTGATTCTCCTCCCAGAATAAGCCATGCGCCTGACGCGCATCCGGGCGGCTGATTTCCGTAACCTGACCTTCGCGGACGTCTCCACCGACGCGCCGAGAGTCTTCCTACTCGGCGATAACGGCCAGGGGAAGACGAACCTCCTCGAGGCTGCGGCACTGGTCTCCTCGTTCCGTTCCTTCCGGACGACGGATATCTCCCCGCTCATCCGCTCCGGCTGCGCTGAAGCCCGCCTACGGCTCGACGTCCGTCTTTCCACCGAAGATAACTCTGAGATCGAAATCCGCCTCGCGAAAGGCTCCCGGAAGGCCCTCCTCAACGGCACACCCGTCGCTTCAGTCGCCCAGCACCTCGGCCAGTTTCCGACCATCGTCTTCTGCTCCGATGACCTTCGCCTCGTGCGCGGATCGCCCTCCAACCGCCGTCGCTGGCTCGATGCTGCCATTGGCGGTACCGATGCCGCCTACCTCACCGCCGTCCGCGACTATGGTCGCGCGCTCGACGGACGTAATGCATTATTGAAAGCCGCCATTCGCTCCGATGAAGAACTGCGCGCTTTCGAGAAAGCAATGCTCGCGCCAGCGCAGCTGATCGCCGCGACCCGCGCCCGCATTTTGCCTGAACTCGCCGCAACCCTGCGCGACGCCTGCGCCCGCGCGGGCTTCCCCGATCAGGGCGCGGACTTGGTCTACCAACCTGACGTCGGTGCCGATCAGCTCGTCGAGATCTGGGCGAAGACGCGTGTCGCCGACCTCGCCACCGGCACAACCCTCCGCGGACCTCAACGTGATGACTTCGGCATGCTCTTCGCTGGCAAGGATGCGTCCGACTACGCCTCCGAAGGCCAGCAGCGCCTCCTCGTCCTCGCCCTCTGCCTCGCCCGTCTCCAGCGCGACACCCTCCTTGCCCCCACCCCGCCTGTCATCCTAGCCGATGACGTGCTGGGCGAACTTGACGATACCCGCCGGCGGGCCTTCTGGAACGAAGTCGGGGAAAAGCATCAGGTTATCGCGACTGGCACCGTCCCACCGCCCTCTGGCGACTGGCTGACCTACCGGGTGACTGGGGGCAGCTACCTCCAGGCCTGATTTTGGCGTTGTTTTATGGGAAACTGAACCCTTGGATGGGGGCATGTCGGACTTCCTTCTCTACGCCTCCGTGGTAGCCCTCTTCCTCGTCTGCATCCTGGTGGTCCTCGTGATCCTGATGCAGCGCCCCAGCGCCAACGCCGGCATGGGCTCGGCCCTCGGTGGCGGCGCCGCTGAGACCGTCTTCGGTGGTGAATCCGCCAACGTCCTCTCGAAGATGACCACGGCTCTCACGGTCATCCTCTTCATCTTGAGTTTCGGCCTCTACCTCGGCTTCGTCGCCGCGGATACCAAAAAGAAGGAGTCGAAGGCCCTGGACCCCAAGGCCACCGCCCCGGTCACCGCGCCCGCTGCTCCTACTGCCACTTTGCCCGCCGCCCCTAAGGCTTCGGTTGCCACCCCGGCCGCCCCGGCTGCCGCCAAGCCCCAGTCCACCCCGGCTCCTGCCGCGACGACTCCGCCGAAGCCCGCCGCTCCGGCTCCGGCCAAGTAAGCCTGAGTGAGAACCCGACTGCTCAGCCTGTCTGTCCGCTGGGTAGCGTGTCTCATCGCCCTCGGATGCTTCGCCCAATCGAGGGTCCCGTCCGCCCCGGTGCTCGATCAGCTGACGCCTGAGCAAGGTCAGGCCTTCCTCGCCGGATTCCGTAACTCCCGCCTCAACAGCGCCCTGTGCCTGCACTTCGAGATTATCCATAAGCCGCGCAAAGGCGAGTCGCTGCCCGCGGTCAAAGGCACGCTCTGGGCCGCGTCGCATGGCGATGCTCAATTCCTTCGGGGTGAAATCAAGGACCCCCAAGACAAATCCACCTTCGCGTTCATCACGATAAAGTCCGGCAAGGAATCGCGCGGCTGGATCTCCCGGGACGGCGCACCCGCCCAAGAACTCAGCGGCAAGGCACCGCTGACCCCGCTGGCCGAAGGCCTCATCCTCACGCCGTTCGACCTACAGCTGCCCTTCACGCACTGGCCGGCCACCGCCTATCTGCGCACGGAAAAACGCCGCCGCCCGGTCCATGTCTTCGATGCCCTAAATCAGCCCGGCCACGAACCCGCCAAGGTGAACTACGCCATCGATCATGTCTACGGCGTGCTCATCCAAGCGACCTACTTCGACACGAAAGACCAGAAGACTCGCACGATGCAGATCGAGGAATTCTCCAAGGTCGACGAGCAATGGATGCTCGCTGCGTGCAGCGTGCTCAATGAAACCACGCGCGCCGCCGACCTGCTCCGCATCACCGAAGCCGCGCTCGGCGAACGCTTCGCGCCGACAATCTTCGAACCCGCCACACTTGCGCAACCCGCCGCCCAACCGGCCAACTTCAAAAAACTGTGAAGACCCTTGTGACTGCCGTCCGGGTAGCCCGCTTCTGCGACCTACTCACCAACGGTAAGAACATTGCCGACTTCGAAGGTTCCCGCAACGGCCTACAACACAAAGGCACGCGCCCCGTACGCAAGGTCGGCGCAGCCGTCGACGCCGGTGCCAAGGTCTTCGCGGAAGCTGCCCGCCGCGGGGTCGATTTCCTGATCGTCCACCACGGGATGTATTGGCGCCCGGTCTCGCCCGAACGCGAAGTGCGCTTGCTCCGTAAGGCCGCCCTGAAGAAGACCGGTCTGTCGCTCTACTCCAGCCACCTGCCGCTCGACGCTCATCCCGCCATCGGCAATAACGCGCTCATCGCCCAGGATCTCGACCTGAAGGTCGTGGATTGGTTCGTGGATTACGAAGGCCTGCCGATTGCCTGCATCTGTAAGGGAATCCCGCGAGCGACTCTGCGCATGCGCCTCAAGGTCTCCTACCCGCAGACTTATAAGGGCATCGAGTTCGGATCGGCTAAGCCGAAGAAGATCGCGATTCTCAGCGGCAGCGGCCGCAGCGCGCTCAGCCACCTGAAAGCCGAAGGGTGCGATACGCTCATCACCGGTGAACTGCGTGAAGAACATTTCAACGAGGCCCACGAGCAGGGCTGGAATCTCTATCCCTGCGGCCACTACGCCACCGAGACCTGGGGCGTGAAGGCGCTCGCCGCCGCGGTCGCCGCGGAGTTCGGCGTGAAGTGGGAATTCATCCCGACAGACAACCCGCTCTAATGACCCGCGGACGGCTAGCCCCGACTCCGACCGGCAATCTGCACGTCGGCCACGCCCGCACCTTCGCACTCGCCGCCGCCCGCGCCGTCGGCGGGACTCTGATTTACCGCACCGAAGACCTCGACGCGGGACGCTGTCGACCGGAGTTCGCCGAAGCGGCGATTGAAGACCTTCGGTGGCTCGGCCTGAAGTGGACGGAAGGACCCGATGTCAGTGGCCCGCACGCACCCTACATCCAATCGCAGCGTCTGCCCTGGTTCCGCGAGGTCTGGCAGCAGCTCCAAGCCACCGGCGTCCTCTACCCCTGCGACAAATCCCGCAAGGATGTCGAACGCAGCCTGACGGCCCCGCACGCCGAAGACGACGCCGAGCCGATCTTCCCCCCTGCCCTGCGGGCGCCGCTCGGCGCCGGGCGCGAAGCCCGCGAACCTGGCCCAACTAACTGGCGCTTCCGTGTGCCCGACGGTGAGACCATCACCTTCATCGACGCGCTCCAAGGACCGCAGGCGTTCGTTGCCGGACGTGACTTCGGCGACTTCCTCGTCTGGCGTAAGGACGGCTTCCCCGCCTACGAACTCGCCGTCGTTGCCGACGACCACGCCATGGGCATCACCGAAGTCGTTCGTGGTGCCGACCTGCTTCTCTCGACGGCCCGTCAACTGCTGCTCTATCGTGCCCTCCGCTGGACACCGCCCGCCTGGGCGCATGCGCCGCTGATTGTCGATGCGGACGGCAAGCGTCTCGCCAAGCGTACCGCCGGACTTTCGATCCGCGAACTCCGCCAAAAAGGAAAGACACCGGAAGAAGTCCTCAAGGCGTCTCTGCACCAGCTGTTAAGCTAAAGGCTTAAGCGCCCTTCTTGGGGTCGGCGGTGGACTTAGGAGCGGCGGTGCCGCCAGAGACCTTGTCACGATAGGACTGGAACGTCTTGGTCAGCCCGGCATCGCCGGCCGAAACCTTCAAGGCTTCATCGAGATACTTGAGCGCCTCCGCCTTGGCCGAGGGATTTATGCGCAGCAGGATACGCGCCTTATTATAATGAAAGACTCCCTTCCGCGGCCCGGTGACATCGGCATACATCTCGCTCAAGGTCGTTTCCGCAGACTTGAAATCCTTCGCGGCGATCGCGGCTTCGATCTTCTGGCCAAGCTCGCGACTCTTAGCCGAGCGGTCTGCCTTGTCCTTACCTTCTTTCTCCAGAGCGACCCTGCCCTCCGGGGTATTCTTGAACGAGGCCAGCTTTTCGATGTATTCCTTGGCGGTTTGGCCACCAAAGCCGACGGTCTTGCCGAACACGTCGCCGGACTTGGCGTCGATGAGCAACACCGTGGGGAAGCCCGAGATACCGAACTTCTTCGAGAGCTCCGCGTTCTTGGCCTTAAGTACAGGAGCCTGCGGCGTCTTGCGCGGATAATCCAGTTCGACGAGCACATACTTCGAGGCGACCGCGGCGAACTCGGCTGACTCGAAGACTACCTTGTGCAACTGAATGCAGGGTGGACACCAGTCGCTGCCCGTGAAGTCGACGAGCAAAGGCTTATTCTCCTTCACACCCTTGGCCTTGGCGGCATCGAGGTCGGTCAACCACGTGAGCTCCGCACGTGCCGTGATGGTCGCGAGGAAAAGGAGAGTCAGGATGAGTTTCTTCATGAGAGGGATTACTTCTTATCCCGGGCGGCGGCGACCTGGGCGCGGAATTGCTTAATATCGGCGAGCTCTTTCACGGTCTCGGGCGTGGCGGCGATAATCTCGTCGAGTACCTTGAGCAAGGCGGCGGGATCGCCGGGCTTACAGGCCTGGATGATCCCGATGCGGGCATTTACGGTCAGATTGAGCTTTGCGGCGCCCGTCACCCCTTTGTCCCGGATGAAATTGGCGACCGCGGCCTCGGCAGCGGCCTGATCCTTCTTCTCCATTAAAGGCCCGACGATGCCGCTGAGCTCCTCGCCGTATGCGGCGACCGCGGCTTCGTCTTTCTTCGTCTGGGCAAAAGCTTTGCGACCTTCGGGCGTGTTGGCTTTCCGCAGGTCCGCGAGGTGTGCGAGATACTTGACCGGGCCGCCGGCTTGGTAGCCAGTCTGAGCAAAAGGCTCGCCGTTTGAGTCCAACAACATGATCGTCGGAAACCCTTCGATGGAGAACTTCTTCGCGAGAGCCTGGTTCTTCGCCTTCTCTTCGGGACTCTGTTTCTTCTTCTGCGGGTAGTCGAGCTCGACGAGGACGAAGTCCTTCGTGGCCGCGGCGAACTCTTTCTGGTCGAAGACTTCCTTCTTCAGACGAATGCACCAGCCGCACCAGTCGCTGCCGGTGAAGTCGACGAGAATCGCCTTCTTCTCGGCCTTGGCGACCTTCATGCCTTCATCGAGGTCGGTCAGCCAGGCATCGGCGGCGGACAGTGAGATGACGCTCAGACACAGAGCGACAGCGGCGAGGAAACGGCGGGGCATCCCTCAAGGATGCTCTGTCGCCCAAACGAGGCAACCTGCAATCAGCCAACCCTGCATTGCAAATATAAAGGTTATCCCTCACTTAACCCCCATGGCCGGCACCCGCATCCTCCTCGTCGACAATGGTTCCTACGAACCGGCGGCTACGTTAGCCCTACGGGGACTGGCCCAGGAAGTCAGCAAGCTCATCGGCCAACCCGTTCTGCCAGTCTCGACGATGCACTCGACCAAGATCGACCCTGCCCTGCTCGGTGGTCAGCCGGCGGTCATCTTCGAAGGTACCGTCCAGCAGGCCAAACTCGACGGCATCGACGAACTGGTAGTGCTCCCGCTCTTCATCGGCCCCAGCCGCGCGATTACCGAATACCTCCCTAAAGTCTTCGCTGACGCCCAACCGGGCAAGATGAAGCTCAGCATCCGCGAGCCGCTCTTCGGCCCCGAGCTGATCAGTATGCTAATCGATAACTTAAAGTCGACCGGCTGGATCAAGGGGAGTGGCACTGTCTACCTTTGCGATCACGGCTCACCCATCCCAGAAGTGACGCGCTGCCGTAACTTCTTCGCCAGCGCCATCCGCACCGAACTCGGCCTGAAAGACGATGAGCTCATCGCCTGCTCGATGGAGCGACGAGACGGCCCAGAATACGACTTCAACAAGCCCTTGCTCGAAGACGCCCTGCAACAGGCTAAGGGAGAAGCGGTCATCCTGATGCTCTTCCTCCTGCCCGGCCGTCATGCCGGAGCGGACGGTGACGTCGCGACCATCGCCAAGGAACATGCCCCCGAAGGCTTGCGCTGGAAACTTAGCCCGTTGCTCGGCACGCACCCCGCGCTGGCCTCCTTGCTGCAAAAACGTTACGCCGTCGCGGCAAGGATGGGTTCGGTCAGAAACGTCGATGTCGCGGCGGCTCTCCTCATTCCCCTGCTGATGGTATTGGTTCTCACGCTCGCCCCGCAGGGCCTGGGCTTGCCCGAACTCATCCTGATCAATCTCGGCGTATTAGCGGTGGTCATCGGCGGCGTCTACCGCTTCTGGCCGAAGCGCTGACTTCAGGCGAACGCTGCGATGCGGCCCATCAGGCCGGCATGACGAGGCGGAGCGACGACCGCGCCGACGACCGCGATGAGCGGCGTGGGCAGGATGGAAACGTCGACCTTGCCTGAAGCGAGATCGGTCAGCGTAGTGAGCACGTCCGACGCGCCATCCTGCGAGACCTTCGAAAGCAGACGGAT
>CAXNEN010000008.1:0-17124 GCA_964201505.1 Opitutales bacterium | reverse complement strand
CTCCCCCTACGGTAGCGGCCACATCAACGATACCTACAAGGTCGACGTAAAGCCCGCCGGCGGCCCGCGTCGCTACGTACTCCAACGTATCAATCACAACGTCTTCCGCCGGCCGGACGAACTCATGGCCAACGTGGAACGCGTGTGTGCCCACGCCTACGCCAAACTCAAGCAAGCCGGAGTGCCCGAAGCCGAACGCCGCACGCTCCGGCTCATCCCTACCCTCACCGGCAAGGCCTGGCACATCGACGCCGCCGGCAATCGCTGGCGCTGCTACCACTTCATCGAAGGTGCCACCGGCCATGATGTCGTGCGTTCACCGGAACAAGCTTACGCCGCCGCTAAGTCCTTCGGTGCCTTCCAGGCACTGCTCGCCGACCTTCCCGGCGGCCGTCTGCTCGAGACGATTCCGGATTTCCATCACACTCCCGCCCGCTTCGCCCGCTTCCAGCAGGCCTTGGCGCAGGATGCCCATGGCCGGGCCGCGGCCGCCTTACCCGAGATTGCCTTCGCCTTAGCCCGCGCCCACGAAGTCAGCGTCGTCGTTGATGCCCTGCGAGACGGCACCCTGCCCGAACGCGTGACGCACAATGACACGAAGTTGAATAACGTTCTACTCGACGACGTCACCCAGGACGGCGTCTGCGTCATCGATCTCGATACGGTGATGCCCGGCTCGGCGCTCTATGACTTCGGTGACCTCGTCCGCACGTCGACTTCGCCGGCGGCCGAGGACGAGACCGACCTCTCTAAGGTGCGGATGCAATTCCCGATGTTCGAGGCCTTGGTCAAAGGGTACCTCGAAACCGCCAAGGGATTCCTTACGCCGAAGGAGAAGGAGCTGCTGCCGTTCGCCGGCAAGCTCATCAGCTTCGAGATCGGCCTGCGCTTCCTGACCGATTGGCTGGAAGGCGATATCTACTTCAAGATTAAGCGCCCGACACACAACCTCGACCGCACCCGCGCCCAGTTCAAGTTGGTCGAATCGATTGAAGACCAGCTCTCCGCCATGCAGGCGCTGATCGCACGCGCATGAGTAAGCGCATCCTTATCACCGGCGGCGCCGGCTTCATTGGCTCCCACCTAGCGCGTCACTTCGCCCCGCAAACCGAAGTTACAGTGCTAGATGACCTGCGCAGTGGCCATGCTAGCAATCTGGAAGGCATTCGTTGCCGTTTCCTCCATGGCTCCATCCTTGATGCCGTGGTCCTCAAGCAGGCCATCGCAGGCGCTGAGGAAATTTATCACCTTGCCGCAATGATTTCGGTACCGGAGTCCGTCGCCAAGCCGGCCGAGTGCGCCGAGCTGAACACCGAGGGCACCCGCCGAGTGCTGGATGCCGCGCTGACCGCGGGCGCCCGCAAGGTCGTCCTGGCTTCCTCCGCCGCCATCTACGGGGACAATCCGACGGTACCGAAGCTCGAGTCGATGCTGCCGGAGCCAAAATCTCCCTACGCTGAGACCAAGCTCGCTGGGGAGAAGTTACTCGAACAGTACCGCGTCAACCATGGCCTCGGCACGACAAGCCTGCGCTTCTTCAACGTGTTCGGGCCACAACAAGACCCTCGGTCCGCCTACGCAGCAGCCGTGCCCATCTTTATCGCCAAAGCTCTCTGCGATGAACCGATCCGCATCCATGGCGATGGCGGTCAGACGCGCGACTTCATCCACGTGACCGATATCGTCGCGGCGCTCGCCTATGCGGGTGACTCGAAAGATATGTCCGGTACTTACAACGTCGGCTACGGCCGGAGCCAGTCGATACTCGCGCTCGCGCAGGAGATCATCCAGCTCACTGGGTCCAATTCCAAGATCGAACATTTACCGGCCCGTGCCGGTGATGTCCGTCATTCGCTGGCTTCGACCGAACGCCTACTGTCTGCCGGATGGAAACCGCAGTCATCCTTCAGCGCAGGGTTGGCCGAGACAATCGACGCCTTCCGCCGATTCAGGGCGTGACGACTAGGGTCGTGCGCAGGACTTCCTCCTGACCGTCATTGAGATTAAGCCAGAGATCGTAAGTGCCGGGCGGCGGCAGACGAAGTCGGAAAGAGAGCGTCGGATTAGGAGCGTACTCACCACCCTCGAGCGTCGGATGCATGTGCGCATAGCCAGCCAAGGGCTGATCGGCCGAGAAGACCACGGCATGACCCAGCGAACCCATGATGGGGAGAAGCTTCAGCGGCTTGCCTTCTGGTCCGGCGAGCCGGAGGCGCAAGGTCGCCGAGGTGCCGGTCTTATTCGAAGAGGCCTCCAACGAGACAATGGCATTACGAGAGGGGGCAACGGAGGCACTGGATGCCGACACTGCCTTCAGCTCGGCTTGGACAAGCATGACCCTCGACGTGCGCACATCCGCGAAGTCAACATAGGCTTCCAAGGCGGAGCCACGGAGCGTGACCGGTAAGTCGAAGCGCCATGAACCGTCTTCCGCCGGACGAGGGTGAAGATGGGCATAGGCACGGGCGCCCGAAGATTGGCGCAGATGCAGGTGCACCTTCTGCGTGTGTGAGATCGCGATCTCATGGGCTAAGTATGGCTGGCCATCATCCTTAATGAGCCTGAGTTCTCCCTCGGTGCCGTCCGCCGAAAGGTCAAACTTGAGCCCCACCGGGAATTGCAAGGCTTTCGGCGAGTAGAAGTTCGCCTCCTCATTGAGACCGCAGAATTCTACCCCATCAACGACGACCGGCTGATGGTCAGCATGCAGGAAAGTGCACTGCGTATCCGGCAAGGCACGTAGCATGAAGAACCCAGCCACGGCTAGGGCGCTGATGAGCACGGTCTGGCGTTGCGAAGTCATCGGGTTTTCGTACCGGCGGTGCCGGAAAGTTTAAGCAGGCGGGCCGCGGCGTCATCGGCGTCGAAGGAAGGTCCTTCGCTACGATACGTGATACGTCCCTCCGGGCTGATGATGATTAAGGCGGCGTTGTGCACGATGGTGCCGTCATCGCGAAGCGTCTGGATGCCGTAATGGCGCATGAGGTCCTTGATCTGGCCGGCATCACCGGTCAGGAAACGGTGACGGGCATGGTCGATACCATAACCGTCGGCATACGTGCGCAGGACGCCTGGGCTATCCGTCTCGGGGTCAAAGGTAATGGTGAGCAAGCGGACGTTAGCGGCGCCGGGCAGCTTAGCCAGCGCGTCGCCAAGCTGCTTCATGCAACTGGTGGAAGCGGGGCACATACGGGTCATCCGGCAACTGGTGAAGACAAAGTTCAACGCAAGCGGATGACCCAGGAAATCCTTCTTCCTGACGAGACGGCCATCCTGATCCCACAGCGCCATGTTAGGCATGAGCTCATTAGGCATACGGGTCACCAGCCGGCCCTTATCGACCGTCTCCCGACGGAGCGAATCGGAGACCTCAGCCACCTGACGAAGTTCTTCGACATCGGCCGACACCACAGCACGTGCCTGCGCTTCCGCCCCTTCCTTGACGACGTCATAGCGGACCATCCGGCCGGTCCAACCGACCTTGCGGTCGCCTTCCGCGAAACTTCGCGACAACTCCCCGCCTTTGGATGTCAGAATCTTAGCCTGGCCATCGGCCGAGATGGAGATGACCTTGCCTGTCTCGGTGGCGGCAAAACAGACGGCGGCGAAGAGAATGGCTAAGTAGCGAGGCATAATCAGAGATGGACGCCGGAAGGGCCGAGCATGAGCTCGACCATGCCATGGCGGACGCCGCGATGGGAGAGATGGAAAGCTTCGGCACCGGTTAGGTCGGCCAAGACGCAGAGCGTAATCAACGCCGCTGGCATGATGTCGGCGCGGTCGGCCGGGATACCTGGCACTTTGCAGCGCCCCTCGACATCCAAGGCACACAGCTGATCGCGCAATACGCGGATACGCAGCACGGGCAGCCGACCGCCGACTGTAGCTTCACCAATGGCTTCGAGGTGCAGAGCAATCGCGGCGAATGCGCCCCCGGCACCGATGATGAGGTAATTTTCGGCGGCTTGGGCGGGAATCACGCTCTGCAAAGCCCCAAGCAGATGAGTCCGAATAGAAAGCTGATCCAACTCGTCAATAATCCCGGCGCCGCCACGGAGATAGCCGTTGGTCATGCGGACCGAACCTAAAGGGAAACTGCGGGCCAGCATGTAATGCTGGCCGCGGATGGCCGTGACTTCGAGGCTCCCGCCGCCTAGATCAAAGGCCATAATGTTGGCATACGCTTTGTATGTTGGATCCGTGCGCACACCGGCGCCGGCAAGGCGGGCCTCGACCTCGCCCGAGACGATGGTCAGCGGCACGCCGGTGACCTGACGGACCCTCTCGGCGAAAGCCTGACGATTAGCACACTCGCGGACGGCGCTGGTGCCGAGGACGGTGAAGCGGGTCGCACCCTTCGAGCGGGCGAAATCAAGCAAGCGGCCAATGGCAGCGGCAGCGGCCTCCTGCGCTTCGCCCGGCAAAGGGTCGCCCGGCTGGGCGTCCTGCTGCAACCGCAAGGATTCAGTCAACCGGCCAAGCTCGCGGCGATCCTGCGCATCGACGACGGCAACCTTGATGGAATTCGACCCAACGTCGACGACGGCGATAGCGGACATGTTCAGAAAAGGAATTGGCCCTTGAGACCGCCGAAGAAATGGAGACCGTCCTGCGTTTCAAACTCCTTCGTGCGAATTGCGATAAAATAAGTCACGGAGCAAGAGGACACTTGGAAGGTCGTGCCGGCCGCGCATTGCAGCACGATGGGCGAACGGGTGACGCCGTGAGATTCGCGGAAATTTCCCCCATCTACCGCATAGTTGCGGACGACGACCTCAATCTGCGTGTCAACGAAAGCCCAGTAGGAGAAGTTCGGGCGGGATTCGGTGGTCTTCAGCGCATCAATGGGATCGTAGCCATTCGAGTGGCGGATGAAGGAATGGCCCCAGGATTTGTCCAGGTTGATACCCCAGCGCAACTGCGCGCCGAGCAAGACTTCGGTGCGCATCGTGCCAAGTTCAACCACCGCCCGCGCAATCAGGTCTCGATAACCATGCCCCGTCGGATCGAGGTCGAAGCGACGTCGGAATTCACCGTCGAGATTGAGCAGGACCTCGTCCTGCACCTGAGAACCCCAGCCGGAAGCCGAAGCAGTGTTAATCAGGTCGTGGAATTTATTCTGAATCGTCTCGCCGCCTGCCGAAGGCCCGATGACGCCGAGTTTGGCCTCCACGGAGAACATGCAGTCGCGGCGACCGCCGCGATCCAAGACTAGGCCATACCCCCAACCGACATAAAGTGCACCCGAATACGGCATGTCGTCGAGCGAAGGGTTCGGATTCAAGGTGTCCGAAGGCGTGTTGATCTCCTGCGTGAGCGAGAAGAAGGTCTGGTCTCCGCGATTGATGGCGACCTTCATGCCTTGGGTATAGTAACGATCCTTATTTTTTGGCGTAAACTTATCGTTCTCTTCCGTAAGCGAGACGACCCAGGCGGAACTCGGCGTAAGCGCAACTGGGACTTCGGCGGCCTGGGCGGTGATGGCGGCCAAGGCAAAGGCCATGAGACGTGAAGTCGACATTTCTGAAACATCAGCAAAGGGCATACCCAAGGAGTCGTCCACGCCTTTCTGACTTGTGAACATCGGCTCGCCCAAGTATTTGACAGTCAGGATGTCCCATATTCCCATAGGCTTACCTTTTGCCCGGACGGAAGTCCTGGCTGATGGCGTCGCCGTGGTCACCATCGGCGGCTCTTGGAAGTTGCATCAAGAGCTCCCTACGATCGTCATCAAAGGAGACAGAGCCAAAGTAGTCGCCGAAGGGTTGATCGATTTCGATTCTTCTCTGCCGGCTTGGCTTTACGCCAACTTCAAGAATATCCGTCAGTTGGACCTCTCCACCCTGCCCATTCGCCTGCAGTCCCTCGTGCAGATGGCCGAAAAGGCCTCATCCGAGCAGGCCAAATCCGACCACGACGGCTTGCTCGAGACATTTGGAAATTGGGGCGTCGAAAGCGGCGGCTCTTGGGGTCGGGCGTTCGAACATATCGGCCACACGTCGCTCGGCTTCCTCAAGATGCTGGTCGGTCGGGCCAAGGTTAATTGGGGCGACTTCACGCTCCAACTGCAGACCGCCGGCGTCGATGCACTCCCCATCGTGGCCCTCCTCGGCTTCCTGACCGGGCTCATCATGGCCTACGTCGGCCTCATCCAGCTCCGTCAAGTCGGTGCCACGGTCTACGTCGCCAACCTCGTCTCTCTCGCCATGACCCGTGAGATGGGTGCGCTGATGACCGGCATCATCGCGTGCGGACGCACTTCGACCGCCTTCGCCTCGCAGCTTGGCAGTATGAACGTCAGCCAGGAAACCGACGCCCTCCGCGCCTTGGGCATCAACCCCATCGAGTACCTCGCCCTACCCCGCATCCTCGCCGTCACGCTGATGGTCCCCCTCCTCGCGGTCTTTGCCACCTTCATCGGCATCTTCGGTGGTATGGTTGTCGCCTGCGCCGGCGACCTCAGCATCGAGCAATACCTGACGCAGGCCGTCCGGGCCATCACCTTCAAGAGTTTCTTGGTCGGCTTCATCAAGTCCATCGCCTTCGGCTTCATCGCCGCTTGGGCGGGATGTTATCGCGGCTCGGTTGCCAAGCGCTCCGCCCTCGGCGTCGGCGAGGCCGCCACCTCCGCCGCCGTGCTAGGCATCACCTTCATCGTGATCTTCGATGCAATCTTCGCGGTGATCTTCAACCTCTTCGACCTGTGAGCGACACCCCAGACATCCTCACCTGTACGGACTTGGCTATCGGCCACGGCAAGACCGTGATCATGGATCGGCTTAACCTGTCGGTGGCTCCTGGGAAAATCCTCGCGATCGTCGGACCCAGTGGTTGCGGCAAAAGCACGCTCATGCGCGCCCTCGGCGGACTGGACGAACCACTCGGCGGTAAGACCACGCTCATGGGCGTCGACCTTGCCGCAGCCCATGGACAGGAGCGCCAGGATATCCTGCGCCAGAGCGGCTTCCTCTTCCAAGGCGCCGCCTTGTTCTCCTCGCTCACCCTCCGCGAGAATATCGAGATGCCCATGCGCGAGTTCCTCATGGCTCCCCGCAAGGACATCCGCCAGCTCGCCGAGTACAAGCTGGCCCTCGTCGGCCTGGCCGATGCCATGGATAAACTTCCCTCGGAAATCAGCGGGGGCATGGCCAAGCGGGCCGGTATCGCCCGCGCCATGGCCCTCGACCCGTCCGTCATCTTCCTCGATGAACCCAGTGCCGGCCTCGACCCGCTGAGTTCCGGGCGCCTCGACGAGCTCATTCTCCGCCTCCGCGAGGCCTACGGGACGACCATCATTCTGGTCAGCCATGAAATCCCTAGCATCCTGCGGACCGCCGACTTCTGCGTTTATCTCGACCCCGACACGGGCACCATGGGCGCCTACGGGCCCCCGAAGGGCTTCCTTCAGGCTGGCAATTCGCCGAAGGTGCACGCCTTCTTCAACCAAGCTCGTTTCGACTGACCATGCGTAGATCCGCCAACATGACACTTATCGGGGCCTTCGTGGTCGCAGGCATCCTGCTCATCATTGCCGCCGTGGTCCTTCTGGGGGCCGGCTCCTTCACAGGTGCCAAGCCCGCTGCAATCGCTTATTTCGAGGATTCGGTGAGTGGTCTTGATATCGGCGCCCCGGTCAAATTCCGCGGCGTCAGCATCGGCAAGGTCAGCCAAGTGCTCCTGCGCACCTCGGGCCAGTCGGCGTCCGACTACTCCGTCCCGGTGGTCATGGAATTCTCGCCCGACCTCCTCACCCGCCGCGGTATCGATCAGGCCCTACTCCAGAAGCAAGGCCTGCGCCTCTCCATCGAGAAAGGACTGCGCGCCAAGCTGCAGCAGCAGTCGGTCATCACGGGCGTGCTTTACATCGAGTTGGATTACCTTCCCGACACGGCCTACAAGCTACATGATCCGAAAGGGGAACTACCGGAGATCCCGACGCAACCGTCCAATCTTGGTGCGCTAACCAAGGCCGTCGCCCAGACGCTCGATCAGCTCAGCCGCATCGACTTCGTCTCGATTACAAAGAAGGTCGATTCGATTCTGACCCGTATCGATAAAGGCGCCTCGCAGATCGAGTTCGAGAAAATCAACGGCAACTTGGTCCAAGCCTCGTCCAATATCTCAAAAATCACTGGCGACCCCGCCATCGCCCGGGCGGTCACCGACTTCTCCGCCGCCATGCAGGGCATCGATGCCCTCGTCAAACGCCTGAGCGGCAAGGTCGACCCGGTGACCGATGACATCAAGGCGATGGTGACGGCCGGTCGCAAGGCCCTCGAGCGACTCAACGAGACCTCCGAGAACCTCCGCACGCTGACCAAGCCAGGCTCGCCGGCCCGCCGCGACCTCGACCAAGCACTCGCCGACGTCTCGGAAGCCGCCCAGGCGATCCGCTCGCTCGCGGATTTTATCGAACGTAACCCTGAGACTATCATTCAGGGTCGCAGCAAGTCGCCCTCCAAAGATGCGAAGCCCAAGGAGGAGACGGACGCCAAATGAAATCCCGCGCCCTGCTGCTTTGCCTGACTGCGCTCCTCAGTGGTTGCATCATCTTCGATAAGAAGAGCGAGGCCGTCACCTTCCACCAACTCGCATCCCCGGCCGCCGTCACCTCGCGCCTTGGCCCAATCCTGTTCGTCCCTCGCGCCATCATCCCGTCGGCCCTCCGCCGACCAAATGTCGTACTCATCGACGACACGGGCTGGGTGCGCGTCGAAGACGCTCACCGCTGGATCTCTCCGCTAGATCGAGCCGTCCCCGAAGCCGTCGGCCGCCATCTTACCTCGCGCACTGGATTACCCACCTCCACGCAATCGCCGGTCGATGACCACCTCATCCTACTGCTGACCGTCGATAAAATGGAGGTCTTCACTCCCGCCGGACCCGGGCGTTCGATCTTCTCGCTTCCCGGAACTGCGCCAAACACGGATACAGCCATCCTTCAAATCACCTTTCGCCTCGAAAAATCCGACGGCACCCTCCTGGCCACCAAGACGCTTTCCCAGTCCTGCTCGCTGAAGGAGCGTTCCGCGACTGAGTTCACCCAAGCCCAATCCACGAACCTTGCCTTCGTCTCCACGGAAATCGCCAAGCTACTGCCCGCTCCCACCTTGTCGAAATGACCACACCTTCCGACCCTCGCCCTAACGGCTTTTCCGAAGTCACCGGAGAAATCTGCTACGACCTTCCGTCGGCCTACATCCCTCATTCGGCAACCGGCCTACTCCACCTGCCCCGTTTTCTCGCCAAGATTCGCAAGCATCTGAAGGGCGAATTGCCTAAGTCCTATCAGCGCAATTTCTGCAAGGGCTTTGATCGCTTCCTGTGCCTCCACCTAGGCGTGGACCCTGAGCAGGTCATCGCCTGCGTCCGCGAGACGCAATCCGAAGCCGAACTCGCCGTCCGCCTGAAAGACCTTTTTCCCGCTGACCTCCGCGTGGCCGTCTGGAACCGCGAACTGGTCCAGAAGGGCATGAGCGTGATGGGCCGCGAAGTCCTCGAAAGCACCAAACTCAAGATGGGCGCCGAACAACGCACCGATGTGATCTCGTTCGCGGACATGATCGACTTCGACGAAGGACGCATTTTGTGAATACCAACGACCCCCATCCCAACCGCCTGGTCATCCGGGGCATCGCCGCGCTGCTCGCCTGCCTCAAGCACCACCCCAAGGCATTGCGCGAGGTCGTCGCGACAGCCGCGTTCGCGCCGAACCTTGCCGAATACGATGCCGCCTTCGCTGAACTCGGCGTTAAGACCCGCATCGTCGGCCCGATCGAGCTCGCCCAGACGGCCGAAGGTCCCTGCGACGACGTTTGCGCACTCACCATGCGCCCCGACTTCGGCCTGGCCCGCATCTCCGATTTCGCCGAATGGCGCGAATCCCGCGAAAGTATCGTTATCGCTGACGGCGTGACTGACCCGGCTGACCTCGCCGCGATCGCCCGCTCGATGGCCGCCTTTGGCCTTAAGCGCCTGCTACTCTCCGGCGGCACCGAGAAGCTCTCGTTCCACCCGGAAGCATGGAACCTCGCCCGCGGCGCCATGGAACAGCTCCGGTTGATGCGGGCCGCCGCCCTCGGCGGACTCCTCAGGCTCGTCGAGGACCGTTGCTGCGTCGTCGCTCTCTCGCCCGACATTGGCCGAAAAATCGACCTCGCCGTGCCGGTCCGCGTCCCTGGCCGTCACCTCGCCCTTCTCATCCCTGGAGGAAAACTTGACGCAGATATCCAACCGCGCGTCGAGCATTGCTACCGCTTCCCGGGCCTCGTCAGCCAGCCCGGCCTGTCCCTTTCCGAGATCGCCCCCTTGGCCATCGCCTGGTTCGCCTCCACGCCCCAGCCCCGCGCCGACGGCTTCCTCTCGCGCAAAAGGGCTCGCCACGCCAAGGACAAAGGTTCCAATCCGACCACCTGACCCCCATGTCCCAGCCCCCGCCCGGCCCCGGCGAGAACGTCCTCTCGCTTCAGAACATCAGCCGTACCCTCTTCACGGCACTCCAGCGCCAGCACGACATGCTCGCCTTCAATATCGCCGGGTTGCATACCGCCGACCCGAAGGCCTACGAGCACTTCTCCTCCATCTCCCGGGTCATGCCCGTGCCGCAGTCCCACTTGCCAGCCGATCAAATGCGCGCCTACGCCCGCGGCCTGATGCTCCGCACCACCATCAATGACCTGCTGACGGTCTCCGCCGAATGCATGGTGCAGTGCCACCTACTCTGCCTCTTCATCCGCGAACAAGGCAAGAACCAGCGCCGCGACCCGCTGGTCGAAAAAATCATCGGCGAAAAGCAGCAAGCCTTCCAGAAGATGTCGCTCCAAGATCGCTTCACCGCGCTGGAAGAAAATCTTGGCATCGTCTGTGAACTTGAAGATGGCGTCTTCAGCCTGGCAGCCGCTCTCCGCGTACTCGTCCGCGGCGGCCTCGTGACCAACGATGACATCACCCCCGACGGCTCGCTTACGCTGGAATTTAAGGCGATGCAGGACTTTGAAGTCCCCGCCGAAGCGACGGACCCAGTCGCAGCCCCAGCCGAAGCGACGGCCGAGATGGCACCCGGCGTAACTGTCCACACGACCGGCGACGAGACTAAGCCCCAGACGGTCGCCCGCCTGACGGATACCTCCCGTACGTTCAAGCCGGGCGAGATGCTCGATCTGACCGACACCGAACTTCTTGGCCTGAATATCACGGTGGCCAAGTTCGTGGATGGTCTCCTGCGCTCGGTCGATCACTTCGGTCGCGCACAGCTCGGCGAAGGCGCCTAAGCGATGACCGAGCCCGCGACACCCCTCCGTCGTGCCTGGCTCTGGGTTACCGCCGCTTATCTCTTCCAATCCATCCCGGCCGCCGTCCGCGACGAGGCTCTACCCGTCGCTCTCAAGAACAGCGGTTACGCGGATAAGGATATCACGCAGGCGGTCGCCTACCTTGGGCTAATCTTTGGCTTCAAGATTCTCCTGGCACCGCTGGTCGCCGCCTTCCGCCCCCGGGGCTTCATCCTGGTCTCCGAACTGGCGATCTCCGCACTCCTCGGTGGCCTCGCCCTGCAAGTGGCGGCGGAACACCCCTCGTCACCAGCGATCATCGCCTGCCTGATTCTCCTGTCCTTTGTGGCCGCCGCGCACGACTTTGCGTTGGACGGCTATTTCGTATCCGCCCTCGATGACCGCTCGCGCGCCACGCATTCGGCCCTCCTTAACTTCGCCTCTAAACTAGGCATGGTGCTAGCCGGTCCGGGCCTCATTTGGCTGGCCGGACGAATCATGGAATACGGGCCACAGTCCGCCGACGCTTGGTCCTGGGCGCTCATCGCCGTAGCCACGCTAGCCCTCTTCGCTGCGCTGACTAATGCCCTCGGGCTCCGGGCGGAACCGGCCCAAGTCACCGATGATCGCACGGTCAGCGAACGCTTCCAGGACATGTGGTCGGGCCTGGGTGCGCTTTTTCGCGACCCGCGACTCGTCGCCGTCCTCGGGCTAATCCTGTTCTACCGCGCCAGCGAGATTCACATGGCGCGGATCCTCCCCCTCTTCGCCACCTCGTCCTCACCAGGTGGACTCGCCCTCGGTAACGAAACCTATGCAATCATGCGCATCGCAACCGCGGTGCTCGGACTGGCGCTCGGCGGTATCGTCGGTTCGCAGGTCGTCGCCCGTCTTGGGCTTGGCCGCTCCTTGCTGCCCCTGGGTATCGCGATGCATCTGCCGCTGGCAGGAATCGCGTGGCTCGCCGCCGACGGCTCACACAATCTGTGGCTCATTGGGACGGTGTTCTTCGTCGAATACCTCGCCTATGGCGCTGGCCTCTGCGCCTTGATCCTGGCGATGATGAAGCTCGCCTCCGGCCCTGGCGCCGCGGTGCGCTATGCCGCTCTCTCGACCTTCGCACTCCTAGCCAACTATCTACCGGGGCTCTGGGCTGGTCACCTCTCCGATCGCCTTGGCTACGCCCACTACTTCCTATTCGCACTCAGCCTCGCACTCCCCGGCATCCTCTCGGCCTGGTATGCGAAGCGTCACTTCCCGGACGCCTAATCACTCCTTAGGCAGGACGATGAGCTCTTGCTCGAATTGGGCGTCAAGGTAGCGCTGGGCAAACGCTTGCACGGCGGCCTCATCGGTCAGGCTCATGCGACGCTCCCATTCGGCATCAAAATTAGCGCCGAGTCCGGCCACTTCGCGGACGAGCGCGCCCTGCATACGAGCGCCGGCGGACTGACGGCCCTGACGACGGGATACGCGCATACGGCGCTTGGCATCCTCAATCTCATTCGGGGCGAACTTACCCTTACGGAGGCGATCGAGTTCTTGGCGCATCTCTTTCACGACCTCCTGGGCTGAGGCAGGCGCGGTGCCGGCATAAAGGTAGAACATTCCTTGATCCACGACCTCGACGCGGGTAGCGCCGACGAAATACGCCATCCCCTTCTCCTCGCGCACCCGACGAAAGAGCCCACTGGCCATCCCACTGAGTAGCTCTTCGGTCACGTTCGCGGCGACGACCTCATCCGGCCCGAAACCACAATGAGGGAAAGCGATGGCAACCACGGCCTGCTCACCCTGGGCGCGTTCAAGCAACTTGCGGGAGGGAGCTGGCACATGCTTGGGCAGACCGCGGCGAGCGAGTGAAAGTTTTGGCAAGGAACCAAAACGGCGATTGACGTACTCCATTACGGCAGGACGGTCGAAAGCACCGCTGACGCCCACGACGATATTATCGGCGACGACCAGGGACTGATGCAGCGTCGCCAGATCGGACGGCTGAATCTTCGCCAAGCTTTCCGGTGTGCCGCAGGCGTCAATTGCGAGCGGATGCGCACCGAAATACTGGCGCTGAAGCTGTAGGCGGGCTTTCTCGACGATATCGTCTTCGGCTTCGCGGCAAGCCGTGATGATGGTGGCGCGCTCTAAGTTGAAAGTCTCAGGCAGGATCTTGGGACCGAGGATACCATCGGCGATGAGTTCGGAGATTTTTTCGAAATCCGAGCTGAGGGCCTCGCCCCAAAGACCGCAGGAGACCTGCGAGCCATGGTCCGCGAAGGTCGCGCCGATGCTATCAACGAGGTGAGCCACCTCTTCCTTGGTACGATGCACGTTATCGCGGGCAAACATAGTGCCAAGCAGGCCCGTGGTGCCACGTTTCTCGGCCTCCTCGTAAGCGAGGCCGCCGGCGAGGAACACGCCGATGCCGGCCTTCGGGATGGTCGCATCATGCTGCAGGACGACGCGGACGCCATTGTCTAACGTAAAGGTCTCGAAGTGGTCTGGCGTAGCCGTTGCCGTGGCGCTCGCCGCCGAAGGATCGGCCTTGCCGCCGCGCATGGTGCCGAAAGTGACATTATCCGAACGGAGCCACTTGCGCGCCTCGCGGGTGAGGTCTTCCGCCCCGAGTTTGGCGAGATGCTCTACCCCGCGCTGCGGCCAGGAGACGTCATGGCCGATGGTGGCCGCATGGGCGACACGGCTCGTCAGACCATGGATATTTTTTTGCCCGTTGACCATGCCAACGACGGACTGGCGGCGGACCTTCTCGAACTGGGCAGGCGTGACCCCTTTCTGCAGGAGTCCGTCGACGACTTCAGCGATTGCTTGTTCCACCACAGGGGCGGAAGTACCGGCTTCACCCGTCCAACTGCACCAGGCGAGTCCGAGATCGCGGATACCGAACCCTGAGGCGTCAATGCCATGGACAAGCTTACGCTTCTCGCGGAGCTCACTCCAAAGCAAGGAACTGTTGCCAGCACCGAGCACGCCGAGGAACAAGTCCGTGGCGAGACGACCTTCGTCGAAATATCCTGGAATACGCCAACAGGCGACGCCCTTGGAGGTATTAACCTCCCGGATGAGATCAGCGCGTCGGACACCCCCTTGAGGCGGCTCCTGGTGCGCAGCGATATCGATGAGGGGTCGGCGAGCGAAACGGCCAAACCACCGCTCGGCGGACGCGAAGACTTCTTCTGGCGGCATGCTACCGCCGAGCGCCAAAACGACGTTCGTCGGGACATAGCGGCTAGAGTGATAGGCGCGTAGGTCATCGGGGGTGATGCGCACGAAGAGATCGCGATGGCCGATTACCGGCTGGCGCAAAGGGTGCGACCGCACCGCCTCTTCGAGGACTGACTTCGCCAACATCTGATCATGCTCGTCATCGCACATCGCGATCTCGCGCAAGATGACTTCGCGCTCCATCTTGGCGTCGGCGTCGGAGATGAGTGGGTCGAAGACCATGTCGGCGATGGCTTCCATTGCGGTCTCGAAACCTTCTTGCGGAGCGTCGACGTAATAGACTGTCCGGTCGAACGTCGTGTAGGCATTGGATGAACCGCCGCTACGGTGGATAGCATCGGTGAGCTCACGGTTCGTAAAGCGGCCAGTACCCTTGAACACCATGTGCTCGAGGTAGTGGGAAATGCCCGAGCCTTCCCATCGACCTTCATGGATGCTACCCGTACGAACCCAGGCCTGGACGGTGCACAGCCCGATGCCGGGCCGATGGGAGTAGATAACCTCGAGTCCGTTGGCAAGGACCCGGCGCTCAGGCAAGGGGCCGGCAATCTGGGCGAAACTCAGGCCTTCAAGATACGACATGGGCTGGGTGTATGCCCCGCCTCGACGGGGCGCAAGAGCGACCAGTCCGTGGCCTGGCAAATGAGAGCCCAGCTGGCCCCACTCTGACATTGAAAACAAAGGATGGCCTAGGTATTCCCAACCTTCGCCCGCCAACCAAGGAGGGCACCTCCCCCTTCCTTCCGCTTTCCGATGTATATTCCGCCCGAAATCCGAGCTAGTCTCGACGAAGTCGAACGCCGAGCCGGCTACCTCTGGAAGTTCCTCGACGTCGCGGGAAAACAGGCAGCCATCGCAAAGCTCGAAGAGCTCATGGCCGCCCAGAACTTCTGGGATAGCCAGAAGGCCGCCCAGAAGGTCATCTCGGAGTGCAACGGCCATAAGGTCATCGTCGCCCCCCAGGTCGCCTTTCGGCGCCAGATCGAAGACGCCAAGACCCTCGCCGAACTGATCACGGAATCGCCGGATGGCTCGGCCGACGCCGAGGTCGAGGAACTCCGCAAGCTCGGCACCGACCTGCTCGTCGCCGTCGCGGAGCTCGAAATCGCCTCCTTCCTCTCCGGTCTACACGACCGCTCCAACGCTATCGTCACTGTCAAAGCCGGCGCCGGCGGCACGGAGTCTAACGACTGGGCTGACCTGCTCTACCGCATGTACACCCGCTGGGCTGAACGTCGTGGCTTCAAGATCGAAGTCGAAGACATCGCCGAAGGTGAAGGCGCTGGCATCAGCCAGGCCACCTTCCGACTCGAAGGCCCCAACGCCTACGGCTACGTCAAGGCCGAGCGCGGCGTCCATCGCCTCGTTCGCATTTCCCCTTTCGACGCCAACGCCCGCCGCCACACGTCCTTCGCGTCGGTCGACGTCGTCGCCGAAATCGATGACGACATCGACGTCGAGGTCAACGAAGCCGATCTGCGCGTCGACGTCTATCGTTCGAGCGGTAAGGGCGGCCAGCACGTCAATAAGACGGAGTCCGCGGTCCGCCTCACGCACATCCCGACGGGCATCGTCGTGGCCTGCCAGCGCGAACGCTCCCAGGTCAAGAACCGCGCCCTCGCGATGAAGATCCTGCGCGCCCGCATCTACGAAAAGACCATCGACGACAAGCGCGCCGAGATGGAGAAGTATTACGGCGAGAAAGGCGATATCGGCTGGGGTAACCAGATTCGCTCCTACGTCTTCCAGCCTTACCAGATGGTGAAAGATCTCCGCACGGGGGTCGAGACGGGCAATATCCAGGCGGTGATGGACGGCGATATCGATGCGTTCATCAACGGCTGGCTCCGCGCCGGCGGTCCGCGCACCCGCAATAAGGACATCAAGATCGAGGACTAAGTCCTCCGCCGTCATGCCGACCCGGGACACTCTCCGCCAGAAGCTACTTGATACCCCGCTCTTCGCGGCGAAGATCTGGAAGCTTTCACCGGAGCCATGGCCCATCACTGAAGCGCAGCTTAGGGATCTCAAGCGCATCGGCGCCGCCTGCCTGAGCTACCACCGCGCGCTCGAACGACTCTACGTCCGTTCGTTTACGAACAAGAAGATCCTGCGCAACCGAGAGCTCTACGCCCCGTGGGTCGCCGAGTACCTCGATCGCTTTAAGCCCGCTGGCCTCATTGAACATGGACGCCATCGGGCCATCAAAGGCACCTGCCCGGTCGTCCTACGTCCCGACCTACTCATCACTGAAGGCGGCTTCACCATGACCGAAATCGATAGCGTCCCGGGCGGTGTCGGCCTGACGGCCTACCTCAATGAGGTCTACGCCGAGGATTTCCCCCGCGTGATCGGCGCCCATAGCATGCCCGACCGGTTCATGGCTTCGCTCGCGCGCCTCACCCCGAGGGAGAAGTTCCCGCTCGTCGCCATCGTCGTCAGCGAAGAGGCCGCGACCTATCGGCCGGAATTCGAGTGGCTCGGCGAAAAGCTCCGTACCCTCGGCCACGACGTCCACATCGTCGAGCCCGCCCAGATCATGCAGATGGGCGACGGCTCCTACATCCCCGTGGACGGCGCCCCGCGTCGCGTCGACATCCTCTACCGCTTCTTC